>CATKYY010000077.1 GCA_949841225.1 uncultured Acetivibrio sp. | reverse complement strand
ATTTTCTATGGGTATTTCCAGTTTTGTATCTGTAGCCCAATACAGCCAGGCCACTATGCATATGACTATTAGAATACTTATTTTTACCTTAAACCCCTTACGCATATACGAATCCTTTCCAAATTATTTTTTAAGCCACCTTAGCAAGGTGGCTTGTTAAATTAAATATTAAAATAAAAAGATTTTTCCAGCAACCTTCCATTCAATCCATTCACTAAATGGATCAATATGGTATTGCCACGCTGTTTCCCATGGTGAATCAAAATTTTTAGTTTTTTGTTCTATATTTAATTTATTAGTCAAATCACTTGTAATATTTCTACGTTGATTATTAACAAGATAGCTCTGATATGCTCCTACTTTAGTAACTACAATTTTCTGAGTAGATAATCCTAATGACCAACTACCATTAATTTCCGCATATGTCCACTGTTCTACACTATCATATTCTACAAGCATTTGCAAAAAATCTCCACTACTTGCTGTAATATAGGTTGCATTAGTATAATCTTTAAAAAAATCAAGTACTGTTTTTCCTACTCAAATAAATGACACATACTTGATTATCTTACATACTCCTTGCAGAACTAAATCAACTATTTGATCTGCTACTACTTTGGAATTTGCTCCTTTTTCTATATTAAAGTAGATTATTATTTCAACTATTTACATTATAATCTCTAAATGATTTAATGTGTATGACGTTTCCAGAGATTTTATATAATCTCTGGAAACGTCATACACCCATTACCTTTCTTATACTATACTACTCTTAAAAATATTAGGAGAAACTTTATGAAAAGAAAAAAATTATTAACCGCTCTATTACTTACAGGACTATGTAGCGTCTACCTATTTGTTGGAAATAACGTCCATTCATCAATAATTCCCCAAAAAATATGCCCTCCAGAGATTAAAACCCTTCAAATTTCAATCTTATATTGTTCATAACAATGCGTTTTAATAATTTGGCCAATTACCTCATCCTGCATAAGCTCACTAATAGCATAAGCCTGTCTATACAGCTGCAAACAGGCTTCATACCCCTCTCCCTTTCGCTCCAAAGTATAAGCTTTATTCGTCAATATTCTATCTAACAGCAGCCCTCGCCTGCATTTCAATTCCAAACATATTGCTTTTTCATGCCATTCTAAGGCCTCTTCATAGCGTTCTAATTCTTCTAAATAAAGCGGAAGATTTTCCATAAAAATCAATATAGCTGTTGCACGGAATTGCCTTTTCACACAACTGTTTTCGCATCCTGATAAAATCTCCTTATATAATTGCACACCCTTTTCTTTCTCTCCATTCTCGGCATAAGTCAGAGCAATTCCATTTAATATTATCATTTCCTGTTGAGTTAAAACATACTCTTCAAAACAAATCTGCTTATAATTCTTTAAGGCCAAGGAAAGAGCTTCTTCAAAAACCTCCCTTGCATCTCTATAAGAAATCTCTCCCAGTTGCACTTCAACCATCGTTCTCATATAAAGCAAATATTGCTTTCCTTCTAAAGTATCCTCACATGAAAAAGCTTCCAGCTCTTCTTTCGCTTCCTGATACCTTCTATGGCCAATTAAATTATCAATTTTCCATTGCTTTTCCAATTTTTCAAAGTCCCAGACGGCTAATTCTGTACTTCTTTTTCCTTTCCTCCAATCCAATTTCTTTGTAAGCTCTATAAAGTTTCTTTCATGCGCCTTTCTTCCCTTTTCAATTCGCGCCAATGTCTCTGGTTCACAAATTCCTTCGCTTAATTTTTCCTGAGTCATCTTTCTGCTAATCCTATTTTTTCTTATAATTTCCCGGTCAAGATAAAATTGTTTTTTTATAGGGGTAAGAATTCCTGCTATTCCGTCCGCATATCCATACTTCTGGCAAATAGCCTTCATGGCCTCATACTGCCTGACAAGCTTATCCTCTTCTACAGTCTTACCCAGATTTTTCTTTGCCAATATCTGTATTTCAAGAAGCTCTGTTAAATAGCAGATGGAATCTGCCGTCACCAGAAGCCTGATTGCTTTATTGCCTATCTGCTCTACAGTCCCCCATTCTTTCTCTTTTACCAATTCTCTCTGTAAAATCAATACTGCATAAGGATAAGTTTTTGCTCTCTCATCCATGTCATTCCACTGTCTCTCAATATAAGCCAGAGCTTTCTTTAAAAAAACTGCCGTTCTTTTCCTGTCTTTTTTTTCTCAGCCCATAAAATCAATAAAATCAGCTCATCCCGGCTCATAGACAGTTCCCAAAATTCCTCTTTTTCCTCCAGTCTCAGTGTTCTTCTGATTGCTTTTTCTAACCACTGTAAACATTCTTCTGATTCTGCATTTTTCCAGCAAAGCAAAGCCTCTATTATTTCTGTATATTGCCAGTGCAATACATCCTTTTCTTTCAGCTTTTCTTTATATTGCTTCAATATCCTTCTAACAAGAGACATTTGCTCCAAGCAAAAAGCTTCCTCTATCTCATCCCTTAATATATAATAAAAATACTCTTCCTCTCCTAAAATATACTCCAGCTTATTGGCACTCTTTCCCAATCTGCTTAAAAGGCTGTCCAGCAAAAAAGCATCTGGTATCTTTTCACCTAACTCAATTCTTGACAAGTCTCCCTTTTTACACAAACCAGCACAAAGCTCTATTTGCGATAATCCTCTTTCTTCCCTTAATCCCCTTATCATAATACCAATTTCCTGAAGCTGCATAGAATTAACTCCCTTCTAAAATTTTTGATAAAATTTTAATAAATTATATCTCTGTTGTCAAATCCGGCTGATAGCTTTTAATATTAACAAAAAGAGGCCGTCCAGCATATTCCTGCCAGACGGTCTCTTTTTCCTATATTTCTTCTATTTACTCTACAATCAATTCCTAGTCAGCCGCTTCCATTTTTTCATCAGAAATCGCGGTCTCTTCTTCCCCTTCTAGGAAATCATCCTCGAAATCATCTTCCAGAGTAATTTCTTCCTTAATATCCGTATCCAGCTTCGTACTACGGTAACGCTTCATACCGGTGCCTGCCGGAATCAGCTTACCAATGATAACGTTCTCCTTTAAGCCAATCAACGGGTCAATCTTACCCTTAATCGCCGCTTCTGTAAGAACCTTCGTAGTCTCCTGGAAGGAAGCTGCGGATAAGAAGGAGTTAGTAGCCAGGGAAGCCTTCGTAATACCTAACATTACCTGCTTTCCTTCCGGCACCTCCAGACCTTTCTCTGTCAGGCTCTCTACCGCATCATCAAAATCCAGGGCGTCTACCAGAGTACCTGGCAGGAAATCCGAATCTCCATTATTTTCAATACGGATTTTCTTCAGCATCTGGCGTACAATAACCTCAATATGCTTATCGTTGATTTCAACGCCCTGCAGACGGTAAACTCTTTGAACCTCTTGAATCATATAATCTTGTACAGCGCGGACGCCTTTAATCTTTAAAATATCATGAGGGTTTACGCTTCCTTCTGTCAGCTCGTCGCCGGCCTCCAGCTCCTGCCCGTCCAGAACCTTGATTCTGGAACCGTAAGGAATCAGATATGCCTTAGATTCTGCCGTTTCAGGATTTGTCACAATAACCTCGCGTTTTTTCTTTGTATCGTTAATAGTAACTGTACCGCCAAATTCAGCAATAATAGCAAGGCCCTTTGGCTTTCTTGCCTCAAAAAGCTCCTCGACACGAGGAAGACCCTGCGTAATATCATCGCCGGCAACGCCGCCGGTATGGAAGGTACGCATGGTCAGCTGCGTACCCGGTTCGCCGATAGACTGAGCGGCAATAATACCCACGGCTTCGCCTACCTGCACCGGTTCGCCGGTCGCCATATTCGCTCCATAGCACTTAGCGCAGACGCCCGTATGGGAACGGCAGGTAAGAATCGTTCTGATTTTTACCTTCGCCTTATCGCCAGCCTCAACAATGGCGTTTGTCCTTACAATCCTTGCCGCCCGCTTTGGCGTAATCATATGGTTTGCCTTTACAATTACTTCGCCATTATCATCCAAAATTGTTTCACAAGAAAATCTTCCTGTAATACGGTCCTCCAGGCTCTCAATCAATTCTTTTCCATCGATGAAAGCCCTTACCCACATACCTGGAATCTCCTTCTTTGAAGCAGCGCAGTCAATTTCACGAATAATCAGCTCCTGGGAAACGTCTACCAGACGACGGGTCAGGTATCCAGAGTCCGCGGTACGAAGAGCCGTATCAGAAAGTCCCTTCCTGGCTCCATGAGCAGAAATAAAGTACTCCAATACATCCAGTCCCTCTCGGAAATTAGACTTAATAGGCAATTCAATCGTCCGCCCGGACGTATCGGCCATCAATCCGCGCATCCCGGCAAGCTGCTTAATCTGCTTATCAGAACCACGGGCTCCAGAGTCCGCCATCATATAAATATTGTTATATTTATCAAGACCGCTAAGAAGAGCCTCTGTAATTTCATCATCGGCCTCTTTCCAGGTTTCAATTACCGCCTTGTAACGCTCCTCCTCTGTGGTAAGACCGCGGCGGAAATCCTTAGAAATACGCTCTACGGTAGCCTCCGCTTCCGCAATGATTTCCTTCTTTTTCGGAGGAACCGTCATATCGGAAATAGATACTGTCATCGCTGCGCGAGTTGAGTATTTATAACCCAAAGATTTAATCGCATCTAGCGTTTCTGCTGTTTTTGTTGCTCCATGAGTGTTGATGCACTTTTCCAAAATCTGCTTCAACTGCTTCTTGCCCACATGGAAATCTATTTCAGGAACCAGGAAATTTTCTGGTTTTGTTCTGTCTACAAAACCTAAATCCTGGCTGATAATCTCATTGAAAATAAATCTTCCCACTGTAGACTCAATAATACGGCTTTCTTCTATCCCTTCTGCATTCTTTCCGTATCTGCGGACCTTAATCTTTGCATGAAGAGTAATAGCTCCGTTTTCATAGGCTAAAATAGCTTCGTTCACATTCTTGAAGAACTTGCCTTCGCCCTTATCTCCCGGCCTTTCCTGGGTCAGATAGTAAATACCAAGAACCATATCCTGAGAAGGCACGGCTACCGGACCTCCGTCGGACGGCTTTAGCAAGTTGTTTGGAGACAGTAAAAGGAAGCGGCACTCTGCCTGAGCTTCCACAGACAGCGGAAGATGCACAGCCATCTGGTCTCCGTCAAAGTCGGCGTTGAACGCAGTACATACCAGCGGATGAAGCTTAATTGCCTTACCCTCTACAAGAGTAGGCTCAAACGCCTGGATACCCAGACGGTGAAGGGTAGGCGCGCGGTTTAACATAACCGGATGCTCGCGGATAACCTCCTCCAGCACATCCCATACCTCTGACTGGAGTCTTTCTACCATTTTCTTTGCCGATTTAATATTATGGGCGATCCCTTTTGATACCAATTCCTTCATAACAAAAGGCTTAAACAATTCAATGGCCATTTCCTTCGGAAGACCGCACTGATAAATCTTAAGCTCCGGCCCTACTACAATAACGGAACGGCCGGAGTAGTCCACACGCTTTCCTAACAGATTCTGACGGAAACGTCCCTGCTTTCCCTTCAGCATATCGGAAAGGGATTTTAACGCGCGGTTTCCAGGCCCTGTAACCGGACGCCCTCTCCGCCCATTGTCAATCAGAGCGTCGACAGCCTCCTGGAGCATTCTCTTTTCATTTCTTACAATAATGTCTGGCGCTCCCAAATCCAAAAGCCTTTTCAGACGGTTATTCCTGTTGATAATCCTTCTGTATAAATCATTCATATCTGAGGTAGCGAACCGGCCGCCGTCCAACTGCACCATAGGACGAATATCTGGAGGAATGACCGGAACAACAGTCATAATCATCCATTCCGGTTTGTTTCCAGATTCACGGAAAGCCTCTACTACCTCCAGTCTTTTAATAATCCTGGCTCTTTTCTGGCCTGTCGCATCCTTAAGCTCCTTTTTCAGCTCCTTAGAATCCTTTTCCAGGTCAATGGCCTTTAAAAGCTCCATAATAGACTCCGCCCCCATGCCTACGCGGAAGGCATCGCCATATTTTTCTCTCGCTTCCTGGTATTCCTTTTCATTTAATACCTGCTTATACTGCAGCTCTGTGCTTCCCTTATCCAATACAATATAAGAAGCAAAATACAGGACTTTTTCCAGAGTTCTAGGAGAAAGATCCAAAATAAGCCCCATTCTGCTAGGAATCCCTTTAAAATACCAGATATGGGATACTGGCGCCGCCAGCTCAATATGCCCCATTCTCTCGCGGCGGACGCTTGCCTTTGTAACCTCAACGCCGCACCGATCACAAATAACGCCCTTATAACGGATTTTTTTATACTTGCCGCAGTGGCATTCCCAGTCCTTCTGCGGTCCGAATATCTTTTCACAGAAAAGCCCGTCCTTTTCCGGTTTCAGAGTTCTGTAATTAATAGTTTCCGGTTTCTTTACCTCTCCTCTGGACCACTCCCTGATTTTTTCAGGAGAAGCAAGACCGATTTTTATTGCGTCATAAATCAATCCTGTCTGCTGTTCATTTACACTGCTGATTTCCGGCATTCTCGGCACTCCCTTCTATCGTTATTCATAATCCTCGTCTCCGTCGCTGCTTACGCTTTCAAGCTCTGCGTCAAAGTCTGCAAATACAAGGTCATCGTTTAATTCATCCTCTGCCTTTTCGCTGTAGCCCGCATCTTCAAAGGACTCGTCACCAAACCTGAAATTTTCCTCTCCCTCAATTAACGGCGTCAAATCCTCGTCGCCATAATCAATATTTTCTGTCATCTTGATTTCTTCACCGTTTTCATCCAATACGGTAACATCCAGAGCCAGAGACTGCAGCTCCTTTAAAAGCACCTTGAAGGATTCTGGAATACCCGGTTCAGAAATATTGTCGCCCTTAATAATTGCCTCATAGGTTTTAACACGCCCGACCACGTCGTCCGACTTTACTGTTAAAATCTCTTGCAGGGTATAAGCGGCGCCATAAGCCTCCAGCGCCCAAACCTCCATTTCTCCAAAACGCTGGCCGCCAAACTGCGCTTTTCCGCCCAGCGGCTGCTGCGTAACTAAAGAATAAGGGCCTGTAGAACGCGCGTGAATCTTATCGTCTACCAAATGGTGAAGCTTCAAATAATGCATGAAGCCCACAGTAACAGCGCCGTCAAAATACTCGCCGGTACGCCCGTCGCGAAGCCTTACTTTTCCATCGCGGTTAATCGGCACCCCCGCCCATTGTTTTCTGTACTCCTGATTCTTTAACAGGTAATTCATTACCTCTGGGTCCAGGATGTCTTTATATTTTTCCTCAAACTCCTCTAACGGAGTATTTACATAATCGTTTGCCAGCTCCATCGTATCCATAATATCGTACTCATTTGCACCGTCGAATACTGGGGTAGACACATTAAAGCCAAGTACCTTGGCTGCCAGGGAAAGATGGATTTCCAAAACCTGGCCGATATTCATACGCGACGGCACACCCAAAGGATTTAATACAATATCCAGAGGCCTTCCATTTGGAAGGAAAGGCATATCCTCTACCGGGAGAACTCTGGAAACAACACCCTTGTTTCCATGACGTCCCGCCATCTTATCTCCTACCTGGATTTTCCTCTTTTGTGCAATATAAATACGGACAGACTGGTTTACTCCAGGCGGCAGCTCATCGCCGTTTTCTCTTGTAAACACTTTGGCATCTACGATAATTCCGAACTCGCCGTGAGGCACTCTCAAAGAAGTATCTCTGACTTCTCTTGCCTTTTCACCGAAAATAGCCCTTAAAAGCCTTTCCTCTGCTGTAAGCTCTGTTTCTCCCTTTGGCGTAACCTTTCCTACCAGAATATCGCCTGCGCGAACCTCCGCCCCAATGCGGATAATTCCTCTTTCATCCAAATCCTTAAGGGCGTCGTCGCCGACTCCAGGAACATCTCTTGTGATTTCCTCCGGCCCCAGCTTGGTATCCCGGGCTTCCGCCTCATATTCATTGATATGCACGGAAGTATATACATCCTCCTGTACCAAACGCTCGCTAAGCAGTACGGCATCCTCATAGTTATAGCCTTCCCATGTCATAAAGCCGATTAACGGGTTCTTTCCAAGCGCAATTTCACCTCCGGCGGTACATGGGCCGTCAGCAATTACCTGCCCTGCCTTAACCTTGTCGCCCTTTACAACAATCGGCCTCTGGTTCATAGAGGTTCCCTGGTTGCTTCGCACAAATTTCTCTAATTTATACTCTGCCCTGGAGCCATCCTCATTTTTAATTATAATCTGGTTGGAAGCCGAACGTTCTACTACGCCGTCCGCCTTTGCCAGCACGCAGTTTCCTGAATCCACCGCCGCCTTCATTTCCATACCTGTGCCAACCGCCGGAGCCTCTGTTACCAAAAGCGGAACGGCCTGACGCTGCATGTTGGAACCCATCAGGGCGCGGTTCGCATCGTCATTTTCCAGGAACGGAATCATAGCTGTCGCTACAGAAAATACCATCTTTGGCGATACGTCCATCAAATCAATTTTCTTCTTCTGGAATTCAGAAGTCTCCTCACGGAAACGGCCGGATACGTTGTTGTGTACAAAATATCCCTCTTCATCCAGAAGCTCGTTCGCCTGAGCTACTACATATTTATCCTCTTCATCGGCGGTCAAATAAACTACCTGGTCCGTAACCCTTGGATTTGCAGGGTCCGACTTATCTACCTTCCGGTATGGAGCCTCAATAAATCCGTATTCATTGATTCTTGCATAAGATGCAAGAGAGTTAATTAAGCCGATGTTAGGACCTTCCGGCGTCTCTACTGGACACATTCTCCCATAATGAGTGTAGTGAACGTCGCGGACCTCAAATCCGGCCCGGTCCCTGGACAAACCTCCAGGCCCCAACGCAGACAAACGCCTTTTATGGGTCAATTCACTCAGCGGGTTATTCTGGTCCATGAACTGAGACAGCTGGGAGCTTCCAAAAAACTCCTTTACTGCCGCTGTTACCGGCTTAATATTAATCAGGGACTGCGGAGAAACCCCCTCAATATCCTGCGTCGTCATCCGCTCTCTAACCACGCGCTCCATTCTGGAAAGCCCGATACGGTACTGGTTCTGCAAAAGCTCGCCGACAGAACGGATACGGCGGTTTCCTAAATGGTCAATATCATCATCATTTCCAATTCCATATTCCAGATGCATATTATAATTAATTGAGGCAAAAATATCCCATGTAGTGATATGCTTCGGAATCAGCCTGGAAATATTATTCTTAATTGCTTCCTTCTGTTCCTCTAAAGTTTTATAGTTGTCAAGGATATACTTCAGAGCAAAGTAATACACATCCTCTGTAACGCCAAGCTCTTCCTTATCTACATCTATAAAATGGCAAATATCCACCATACGGTTGGAAATAACCTTGACTTTCCGATCCTCTTCCTCAACCCACACAAAGGCCGCGCCTGTATTCTGGATATTCACAGCCTGCTCCTCTGTAAGAATAGCCCCGGCTTCCGCAATTACTTCGCCGGTTTCCATATCCACTACATCCTCCGCCAGCTTGCAGCCTGTAATCCGGTTTTTAAGCGCCAGCTTTTTATTAAATTTATAGCGGCCAACCTTTGCCAGGTCATACCTTCTGGAGTCAAAAAACATACTCTTCAAAAGACTCTCCGCGCTGTCTACAGACAAAGGCTCGCCCGGACGGAGCTTTTTATATAATTCAAGAAGTCCATCCTGATAGGTTTCCGAAGGGTCCTTTTGGATACTTGCCAGAATCTTTGGCTCCTCGCCAAAAAATTCCGTAATCTGGCTGTTTGTAGCGCTGCGTATTTCCTCGTCGATGTTCCAGCCCTTATTCGGGTCTGCGTTATAATCATATACATTATGATCAAGGGCCCGAATCAGCACGGTAACAGGCACTTTTCTGTTCCGGTCAACACGGACAAAGAAAACATCGTTGGAATCTGTCTCATACTCCAGCCACGCCCCGCGGTTTGGAATGACAGTAGAGGAAAACAGCCGTTTACCAATCTTGTCATGGCCGATCGCATAGTAAATGCCAGGAGAACGAACCAACTGGCTTACAATAACACGCTCTGCGCCGTTAATGACAAAAGTACCGGTAGCCGTCATCAATGGCAGGTCTCCCATAAATATATCATGCTCCGTAATCTCTTCTGTTTCCTTATTGCGGAGCCTTACCTTGACCTTCAATGGAGCCGCGTAGGTAGCATCTCTTTCCTTACATTCTTCAATTGAATACTTTACATCATCCTCGCATAAAACAAAACTTACAAACTCCAGGCTCAGATGCTCGCTGTAATCTTCAATTGGAGAAATATCCCGGAAAACCTCATTAAGCCCTTCCTCCAGAAACCACTTATAGGAGTCCGTTTGGACTTCAATAAGATTTGGCATCCCTAAAACCTCTTTCTGGCGGGAAAAGCTCATCCGTACACCATTTCCAACCTTAATTGGACGAATTCTGTTTTTTTCCATCGATGTTTTCACCCCTTGGTTTTATTTTTATAAATTACTACTTTACTGTTTCCCATCTATGTGCTATAATCATTTTCAGATTATATTATCACATAGGACACCACAATAGTGCATTTTTCATCTTAACATAGGTATGTCAAGTTGTCAATGCTCAATTTGGGGTGTTTTTTATTGATTTTTCGGCCTTTTCCGCCTCTTAATACAACATCTTGTCTTTTCATAATTTCATTTAAAAACCCCTATTTTTCAATTTTATTAACATAGTATACAATTTATTTTTATACTATGTTGCTATTTATACATCTATATGTTACAATTATCAACATAGTAAA
>CATKYY010000076.1 GCA_949841225.1 uncultured Acetivibrio sp. | reverse complement strand
TGTCCGCAGCGCTCTAATTGAATACGGATTTATGGACCGGTCAGGGGATGGAAGCATTTACAGGGTAAAGGAGTAAAAGGATTTTGTTTCATGGAACGAAAAGCTGTGCAGAAATGAGGTAAACTATGTATAAAAGAATTGTTCAATTATTTCATGAAAATAGTATAGACTTTGAAGAGTATAATCATGAACCTGTTTTATCTTATGAGAAAGCAGAGGAGATTCGCAATCAATATGGATTTTCAGGAGTAGAAAGTAAAAGCTTATTTTTAAAAGGTAAAAGCGGCAAATATTTTGTATTTATTACAACAGAGGGGGTAAAGCTGGATACAAAAAAGTAAAAAAGATAATAGGTTGAGTTTCCGCATTTATAAAATGCGGAAACTCAAATATTTTACAGCTCTTGACTAAGGTAGAGATTGGAATAAAAGCCTTTTTGGGAAAGAAGCTGTTCATGATTTCCTTGTTCAATGATATGTCCGTCTTTCATAACCAGAATTATATCAGCCTCGCGAATTGTGGAAAGACGGTGAGCCACAATAAAGCTGGTTCTGCCCTGCATAAGCCGCTGGAATGCTTTTTGTATCCGCACCTCAGTACGGGTATCAATGGAAGAGGTAGCTTCATCTAAAATAAGCATTGGCGGCAGGCAAAGCATAACGCGGGTAATGCAAAGAAGCTGCTTTTGTCCTTGGGAAAGGCTTGCGCCGTCTTCTGTGATAAAGGTGTTGTAGCCCTTTGGAAGCCGTTTAATGAAGCTGTGGGCATGGGCGGCCTTGGCTGCGGCAATGATTTCTTCCTCTGTAGCTTCCGGTTTTCCCATAATAATATTTTCTCTTATAGTGCCGGTTTTGAGCCAGGTATCCTGAAGTACCATGCCATAGGAGCTGCGGAGGCTTTTACGGGTCAGGTTTCGGATGTCTGTGCCGTCGGTTCGGATTTGACCGCTATTTACATCATAAAAGCGCATTAAAAGATTAATAAGGGTGGTTTTTCCACAGCCGGTAGGACCTACGATAGCTATGCGCTGGCCTGGGGAAACCTGCAGGTTAAGATTCTCAATCAGCGGTTTTTCTGGTAAATAGGAAAAGGAAACCTGCTCTAAGGAAATTTTACCAGAAGCGTTTTTAAGAGTTAAAGCCTCCGGCGCTTCCGGCGGCTGAGGCGTTTCTTCAATTAGTTCAAAAATCCGCGCGGCGCAGGCGAGAGCATTTTGCAGCTCAGTAATTACGCTGGAAATATCATTAAAAGGCTTTGTGTATTGGTTGGCATAGCTTAAAAAACAAGATAAATCCCCAACGGAAATTAAGGCGGCTACGCTGGCCAGCGCTCCGGTCAGGCCAACGGCGGCATAGACAACGCTGTTTACAAAACGGGTGCAGGGATTGGTCAGTGAGGAAAAAAAGATGGCTTTCAGGGAGCAGCTTTCTAATCGCGTATTAATTTCATCAAACCGTCCCATGATTTCCTCTTCCTGGGAAAAGGCGGCTACTACCTTTTGGTTTACTACCATTTCGTCAATCAATCCTGTTTGTTCCGCTCTGGTTTCAGACTGAAGCCGGAACATATCGTAGGTACGCTTCGCGATAAATTTAGCCACAAAAAGGGAAAGAGGAGTTAAAACAACCACAACTGCGGTAATGCCCGGATGAATAGACAGCATAAAGACCAGGGTTCCTAAAATTGTTGCAATGCCGGTAAACAGTTGGGTGAAGCCAATTAGAAGGCCGTCGGCAAACTGGTCTACATCTGTGATAATCCGGCTTACAATTTCACCGGAGGGGTGACAGTCCAAATAAGAAAGAGGGAGCTTTTGAAGCTTTTCAAAAGCCTCGTTCCGCACATCCCGTACTAGCTGATAGGTGATTTTATTATTTATTGTGTTCATCAGCCATTGAAGAAGGGCGGTTGCAAGGACGATGATACCGATTTCTTTTAGGATTTCCCGGATACCGGCAAAGTCAACCTGTCCGGCGTCTACAATGAGGTCGATTCCCCGGCCCACCAGGATTGGGACATATAAAGTAAGGGCTACAGTAATTGCAGCAAAAAGAATAGAAAGAATCATAAGGAACCAGTATTTTTTCAGATGCTGGAGAACCTTTTTCAAGGTTTTTGTCTGGGTCTGTCTTTTATGCATTTTCTGCCGCCTCCTTTTTAAACTGGGATTCATAGATTTCACGATAAACCTCGCAGGAAGTTAAAAGCTCATCATGAGCGCCTGCGCCAACAATGGCGCCATCGTCTAAAACAATGATTTTATCTGCATGGCGTATAGAAGAGGTACGCTGGGATACCATAAAAACGGTTATCTTGTCTGAAAGACTGCGAAGAGCTTTCCGAAGGGCGGCGTCGGTAGCAAAATCCAGAGCGGAGGAGCTGTCGTCTAAAATAAGAATTTCTGGTTTGCGTACCAAGGCTCTGGCAATGGTAAGTCTTTGCCGCTGGCCGCCAGAAAGATTTTTACCTCCCTGCTCCAGTTTATAATCCAGGCCTCCTTCTTTACCCTCGACGATTTCCTTTGCCTGAGCTATAGTAAGAGCTTCCATAATTTCTGCATCAGAAGCCGATTTTTTCCCCCACAGCATATTTTCACGGATGCTTCCTTTAAAAAGAACTGCTTTTTGTGGAACAACTCCGATTTTATTCCTCAGCTCTTCCAAAGGATATTCCCGGACGTCCTTTCCGTTTACTAGAACGCTGCCCTGGGAAACATCGTAAAACCGTGGAATGAGGCCGACTAAAGAAGTTTTCCCAGAACCGGTGCCGCCGATGATGCCGATGGTTTCTCCTTTTTTTACAGAAAAATTTATGTCTGTAAGAGAATTTTCACTGGCATTGGCATAACAGAGGCAGGCATGGCAAAAAGAAATAGCAGCCACATCTTGTGCGCCGGGTTGGGACAGGACGCTTTTAGCGGAGGCAGTTCCAAGACGGTCCATAGTAGGAATAATTTCCAAAGCAGCCTGAATACGGTTTCCACAGGCAACGGCTTTTGTAATGCTGATAATCAGATTTGCCAGCTTAATGAGCTCAATCAGAATCTGGGACATATAGTTATAAAGGGCTACTACCTGTCCCTGGCTCAGAATACCAAGACTTACCTGAATGCCGCCCTGATGAATTAAAGCAATAACGGCAAAATTGATAATAACATAGGTAAGAGGATTTAAAAGAGCAGAAATTCGTCCTACATATTTTTGAATCTGCGTAAGGCTTTCGTTTTCCTCTTTAAAATGTATATTTTCTTCTTCCTCCTTACAAAAGGCGCGGATAACCCGCACTCCGGTAAGATTTTCACGAGTACGGGAAAGAACCTGGTCCAGCTTTGCCTGTACTTTTTTATAAAGAGGAATCGATAATAGCATTATGCCAAAAACCACAACAGATAGAACAGGTATGGCAACAGCGAAAATCAGCGCGCATTTAAAATCAATGGTAAAGGCCATAATCATGGCGCCAAAAACAACAAAGGGTGAACGCAGGAAAAGCCGCAAAGTCAGGTTCAAGCCGTTTTGCACCTGATTCATGTCGCTGGTGAGACGCGTAACCAGGGTAGAGGTGCCTATGGTATCAAGCTCTGTAAAGGAAAGGCTTTGAATGTGGGAAAACAGGGCGTGCCGGACTTGCTTGGCAAAGCCCACGGAGGCCTTTGCAGCAAAATACTGGGCGGTAATGGAGCATACAAGACCAATGATGCCAAGTAAAATAAGAATACCGCAGCGGCTAAGGATATAGCCTTTGTCCCCGGAGGCAATGCCGACGTCAATAATAGAGGCGATAACCAACGGGACAAAGAGCTCGAAGGAGGCCTCTAGCATTTTAAAAAGAGGGCCCAGGATGCTTTCTCTTTTATAGTCTTTTAGGTATGTAAGTAGTTTTTTCACAATATCGTTTCCTTTCTTTTTGTAAAAATACTGGAAACATTATAGCATGATGAGAAAGAGAAGAAAAGAGGGTTTGAATTTACAAAATGTGAAAATTTAAAGAAGTATGAATTATGTAAAGGAAAAAGGTTTTCGCTAAGGATAGTACTTAGCGAAAACCTTTTTTTCTTTTTTATATCTGCTACTTAGTATATCGCATATTATTTTTTTCGTCAATGCCCTACTTTTGGTAAATTTTTTTCTGTTTTTTGATTATTTTAGGAGATAAATTACAATTTTTTGCTTTTTTAAGATTGAAATCTTTTTATCTGAGTTTTAAGCCGTCAGATTTCTTGTAAAATCTAAATCTTTAAAGACAGTAGGATTGTTGGGAAAAGGAGACTTTTCTTTTTTTCTTGTTTTTCTATTTGCGTGCAAATGTACCGTCAATTAAGAGCAGAGTTCCATAAAATTTATAAAAAATCCCTGTGGAGCATATTAGGGAGCGGTTCAATAAAAAAATGGAAAAAGGTTTTCGCTAAGTACTATCCTTTGCGAAAGCTTTAAAAGGTGAAGCATTGTGGAAGAAAAAAGCGGCTATAGCATAATAACCTATAAATTTCGTTTGTATTGCGGTCATTTGCAATGGCTTTATGAAACGGAAAGAGTCTATAACCTTGTTCTTTCCTATTATTATAATCTTTTAATAGAGAAGCCTCAGCTTTGGGATGGGGCAGGACAAAAACTTTTACGAAGGCTGGAGCTTTTGACCATCGGGAGCCGGGGGCAGGATAAGACAGAAGTTTTATATCCGTTGCCTTATGAAAAGATTCCCTTGTATTTCCGAAGGGCGGCCATTAATGATGCCATACGTCTGTTTAAAAGTTACCGTTCCGGGGAAGAAAATGGAAGCCAGCCAGCGAGAGAGTTTCAGGCTGCTCCGATTTTTTATAAAGGAATGTATAAGGATTTTACGGAGAAGGGTATTTCTTTAAAGCTTTGGAATGGGGAGAAATGGGTCTGGGAGGTCTGTGTTTTGGATACCTGTAAAAGAAGTCTTCCCGAGGCTGGGAGTTATCTTTCTCCTACGCTTAAGCTGGAAGGGAAAAGGGCCATGCTCCATGTGCCAGTGAGATTGCTGGTACAGGATGTGCGGACGGTAAAGGAACGGGTTCCAGGAGAAAGGAAAATATGCGCCGTTGTTTTTCCAGAAAACGATTGTATGGCTGTGCTGGTTATTTTAAATAAAACGGGTATTTGTGAAGAGAGTCTTTTTATCCGAGGAGGGAAGCAATTTATCCATAAGAAAAAGAAGCTTTTGAACCGGATACAAAAGAACCGGGCAAGTATGGGCGCAGATAGTCAGGAAATTGGGCAGAGAGAAGAAGAAAATAAATATTTAAAAGGAAAAATCAGAAATTTATCAGAGGATTATGCTCATAAAGTAAGTCGGAGAATTGTGGACTTTTGTAAGGATAGGGAAATTTCTATTTTGGTGGTTCCAAATTATAAGACTGTTTTTAATGGAAATGCTTTGGGGTATTTTCCGGCCTCCAGTTATGACTGGCTAGGCAGGCGGATGGTACAGTATCTGCGTTATAAAGCCTTTCAAGAAGGGATTGTCGTTACCGCAGTTAGTCCGGGGAATTGTGTTTGCTCCAATGGGTATAAAGGAAATGCATATTTTAATGCAGCGATGAATATCGGCAGGCGTTTTCTTAAAAATGTAAGAGTGGAAGAGAGCAACTGCTAAAGGGCGCTTGGAGACAAGCAGAAAGCTTAAATCCTGGATGGAAACACCCAGGTGGGGCTTGCGGCTATAGGCTGCAGGCTCAGGGTACAGCATCGCCGTTTTTCTGGCTCGCATAGGTACGCCAGTTGCCCAAAAATGCTTTGAAAAAGAAGGGTTTTTGGGCAGCTGGCGCGGCAGGCAGGGGAGAAGATGCTGGAAGTTATTAAAAAAGAATACAGAGCCTGTCGGTTTTTAAAAGGGGTTGGAATAACAGGCGGAAGCTGTGGTAAGGAGAAAGACGGAAAGTGAAGCAAAAAAACTGGATAAGATGGTATGGAACACATATAGCGGTATGCATGGGCATTCTTGCAATAGCATTTGGGATAAACCAGAAAATTAATATAAATAGAAGCCATAGATATGCAGTGATAGGGCCAGAATATACGATTTTAAGAGATTTAACGAAAGCCGAAAGGGAGGGGGAGCTGTTTTTATTTTCTGGATGGGGATTTGACATTAATTATTATAACGAGGACAGCAGATGTGAATTGATTTTACAGGATACTGAGACAGGGGAAGCCCTATGGCCAAAAATGGAAAAAAAACCAGACGAAGCGCTGGTTGCAGACCGTTATACCAATGGCGGGGACTATTCCGATGCTGGGTTTACAGGAAAATTGAGGGCAGGGAAAGTAAAGGAAGACAGCGTCTATGAAATTCTACTCCGTTATACGTCAGAATATGTAGATGAAGACGGAGAAAAGAGGCAGTATATAAAGACTGTTACTACAGGTGATTTTCTTTATCAGGGAAAGGTAACAGAATACAATCCAAAAACTTTTCAGGCGCCGGAGATTGATGGAAGCGGGTTAGAAAAGGAGCTAGAGGCTGCAAGGCTGTTCCACTACTTCCCAGAGGGGCTATGGATTTATTATACCGCGAGGGATTTATATTATATTGTGGATAAAGTCCTACTGCCAGAAGATGGGGAACGCTCCTTCCCCCTTTTGTGGTCTGTAAGGAATATAGAGGATTTACCAGAAAATAGAAGAGAATACGGATTTGGAAATAACGGGTTTTACTTATATGAGAATGAAGTTTTAGACTATGATATTACGAATTATCGGATTTGGAGGACACAGATTCCTTCGGAAAAAATAATTGACATACATACGGGGCTTTATAGCTCTGCAGAAAGCAGATGGATTTTAGGCATAAGAAAGCAAATAGGAGATATGGCAGATGAGTAGCTATGGGCATATATTTTTAGCTTCTCCTCATATGAGCGGGGAGGGCTACGAGCAGGAATACATAAAGGAAGCTTTTTCCAGCAACTGGATTGCGCCCTTAGGGAAGAATGTAACGGAATTTGAAAAAGAAATAGAGAAAAAGACCAGCGCAAAAAAGGCGGTGGCCTTATCCTCCGGGACGGCCGCCATCCATATGGCCTTAAAAGCTGCCGGGGTAAGGGAGGGGGATGTGGTGTTTTGCCAGTCCCTGACATTTGCGGCGACGGCAAATCCGGTTCTCTATGAAAAGGCGGTCCCAGTATTTATTGACAGTGAAAGAGAAACCTGGAACATGAGCCCGGAGGCTTTAAAAAAGGCTTTTGAAACGTATGAAGTTATGGGGAAGAGGCCGAAGGCGGTCATTGCAGTTCATTTATATGGAAACTGCGCCAAAATAGAAGAAATCGTTTCTATTTGCAAAAAGCACGGCGCGCCGTTGATTGAAGATGCGGCGGAGAGCCTGGGGACGGTTTATAAAGGCCAATATACAGGTACGTTTGGAGACTATGGGATTTACAGTTTTAATGGAAATAAGATAATTACAACTTCCGGCGGGGGAATGCTGCTGGTCAATACGGCGGATGCAGAGGAAAAGGCGGAGAAAGTACTCTTTTGGGCTACCCAGGCCAGGGAGGCGGCGGAATGGTACCAGCATGAGGAAATTGGGTACAACTACCGCATGAGCAATGTGGTGGCCGGGATTGGAAGAGGGCAGTTAAGGGTTTTAGACAGAAGGATAGAAAAAAAACGGTATATTTATGATTTTTATAAAAGAAGTTTTGAGAAAGACAGGGAGATTCAGCTAATGCCCCGGGAAGCAGGGGAAAACTCTTGTAATAATTGCTGGCTGACCGCGGTGCAGCTTTCCGGCAAAAGAAAGCCTTTGGAAATGATAGGGGCTTTGAGGAAAGCGGATATTGAAAGCAGGCCGATATGGAAGCCTTTGCATCTCCAGCCGGTATTTGGGGGATATGATTTTGTTTCGGAGATAGAAGAAAGACAGATTGTAGATGAAAGGATGGGCGCAGACAATAGCGTGGCGGGGGAAATTTTCTGCCGCGGCGTTTGCCTTCCATCGGATACAAAAATGCAGGATGAGGACTTAGAAAGAGTGTACAGAGCGGTATTGAGAGGATAGTAAGAGGAAATGGCAGATGTTGGGATTTCTTAGAAAGAGGCAGGATAGAAGTGGAAAAGTTATGATGAAGAAAAGCGTTGCGCCAAATACTTTTTATGTAAAATATGGAAAGCGGTGGCTGGATGCAATGCTGGCATTATTGGCGTTGTTTTTATTAAGTCCGGTTGTTCTGCTGATTGCAGTTTCAGTAAGAATACAATTAGGAAGCCCGGTCATTTTCTGCCAGGAGAGGCCGGGAAAAGGCGGGAAGATTTTTAAGCTTTATAAATTCAGAAGCATGACAGACAAGAAAGACAAACGTGGGAATTTGCTTCCTGATGAAGCGCGGCTTACAGCGTTTGGAAAATGGCTCCGCTCTACTAGTTTAGATGAATTACCAGAGCTTGTAAATATTTTAAAAGGCGATATGGCGGTTGTAGGGCCAAGGCCGCTTTTAATAAAGTATTTGCCTTATTATTCAGAGAAAGAAAGACACAGACATGATATAAGGCCCGGGTTAACAGGCTTAGCCCAGATAAGTGGAAGGAATTATTTGAATTGGGATAAACGGTTAGCATTAGATGTGAAGTATGTGGAGAACTGTTCTTTTTTTATGGATGTAAAAATTGTATTAAAGACTGTGAGAAGAGTAATTAAGAGGACAGATGTGGCAGTAGATACTAGTAGGGTACTGAAGGATTTGGATTGTTTAAGAGGAGAAGAAATTTGTGGTAATTAAAAAACTGGATAGAAAAGATATTGTGGAGCAGGAAAAATCAATCGTTGATTTTTTAAAGGATACATATGGTGAAAATTTCCATTTAGATATAGATATAAGAGGGCTGGCGGTACAAAAGTATGAAGAGTTAAAAGAATATTGTGAAGATGGAAGTGCTATTTTGCTGGGTACACTGGACGGAGAAGAATTGATTGGTTTTCTTTGGGCATACAAAAGAGAGGTTCTTGGAAGGCCAAGGATTCATTTGGCACAGATATGCGTGGGAAAAGACTACAGGCAGAAGGGGATAGGAAGCCAGCTGTTAAGAAAGCTGGAAGGTATCTTAGAAGGTGAGGCTGCAAATGTAATTGAGCTGATGGCAACGTATGATAATGAGCCTTTAATAAGATTTTATCAGGAAAATGGCTTTGAGATGGAACGGGTTTTGATGGTAAAGAAGAGTTAGAAAAGAAGATGGAATAGGAGTTTTACCACTATGTCAATAAACGTATATACACTGGAACAGGAAAGAGAGTGGAATGAGGTTATTCGGTCATTTAAGGATTACGACGTATATTATTTGCCGAATTATGTAAAGGCTTTTCAAATTCATGGAGATGGGAAACCGCTTCTTCTATATTTTCATAACAAAGATACCCGGGCTGCTAATGTTGTGATAAAGAGAGATATATCTAAATTTGAACTATTTGCAGAAGCAGTTGAACCGAATACATATTTTGATATAACAACGCCATATGGTTATGGAGGCTTTTTAGTAGAAGGGAAAGAGTATGCGGATCTATTAAAGGATTATATAAGCTTTTGCATAAAAGAAAATATTGTTTGTGAGTTTGTACGTTTTCATCCATTACTGGAAAACTGGAAAGGCCTTGAAAATTTGTATGAGGAAATTTATTTAGGCGATACCGTTTTTATGGATACCCGAAGTGAGGAGATTATATGGGAAAATATGACGAGTAAAGGCCGCAATAAAATTCGTAAAGCCTGGAAAAATGGAATAAGGATTTATTGGGGAAGAGAGCCTGAGTTAGTTCGTTCGTTTATGGAACTCTATAATGCGACAATGAAAAAAGATGAAGCAGAAAAGTACTATTATTTTTCCCGGGAATTTTATGAAAGTATTTTAGAAGATTTAAAGCAGAATGCTATGTGGTTTTATGCAAAAAAGGAAGAAGAGATAATAGCAATTGCAATTTTTATGTTTTGTAATGGGAAAATGCACTATCATCTTTCAGGTTCAAAAAAGGAATATCAGAATTTGGCTCCATCAAACCTTATGTTGTATGAGGCAGCTGCCTGGGCGGCAAATCATGGTTATGAAAGGCTGCATCTAGGAGGAGGTCTTGGCTCTGGACGCGACAGTTTGTATGAGTTTAAGAAAGCATTCAATAGGAAGGAGGACAGCAAATTCTATATTGGCAGGAGAATCTTTGATTCTGCTATTTATGAAAAGCTGGTTGAGCTTCGCGGGAAGTTGGGCAGAGAGCCTTTAAATGAAAAATATTTTCCACTGTATAGAAGCTGAGAGAAAGGTTAGAGGAGAATTGAAATGGATATAGTGATTCTTGCAGATTTTTGCGGCCAGCTAAATGAACAGGATAACAACAGATTTCTTTATATTGCAGACATGTTGTCTGCTGACAATGAGGTTGAACTGGTTTCCAGTGATTTTAATCATATTTCTAAAACATATTTTACAGAGATAAGAGGAGATTATCCTTATAAAATTACGCTTCTGCATGAAGGAGTTTATAAGAAAAATATAAGCTTGAAACGTTTTGCAGCCCACTATATTTGGGGAGAAAATGTAAAGAAATATTTGCAAAAACGGAAACGGCCGGATGTGATATATTGCGCGGTACCTACTTTGAAAGCGGCCTATGAAGCGGCAAAATACTGTGAGATACATAAGGTACGGTTTATTATTGACCTGCAGGATTTATGGCCGGAGGCATTTAAAATGGTATTTAATCCTCCGGTAATAAGCAGGCTTTTATATGCGCCCTTTGAGAAGCTGGCAAATGGAATATATAAAAGGGCGGATGAGATAATAGCAGTCTCGCAGACTTATTTAGACAGGGCGAAGAAAAATAATTCTAAAGCGGGAAGGGGACATGTGATATATCTGGGAACCAGATTGGAGAGTTTT
>CATKYY010000075.1 GCA_949841225.1 uncultured Acetivibrio sp. | reverse complement strand
GCCATGAATATCCGCGCTGTAAAAAATAACATCCTTAGCCGGGTATAAAAACACGTCCCTGCCATACAGCTTATAATCCTCATAAATTTCTTTTGCCTTTTGCTCGCTATAGGTTATAATAACCCGGTATGGCCAGCCTTCGCCTAAACCGGCAATCAAATGACATTTCTGGGAATCAATACAGCCTGTAAGCTGAATTGGCGTCTGCCCGTTTAAAAGACTTATCCTGGCTTCCTTATATTCATTCAATTCCTTCAATGGTTCTAGTAACGTTTTCATTTTCTACCCCATTCCTGCGCTGCCTTTGCATCCAGGCCTTATAAACCCAGGCCGTCTGTACTGATTTTCCGGTTAAACTGATTCATAGCTTCCTCAACGCCATGCACAATTATCGTTTTACAAGCCTCCGAAGCGCGCCCTAAAGCCTCCCTTACCAAGGGCTCCTCCTCCGACGGAAAACGGGATAAAACATAATCTGCCAAATCCCAACCCCTCGGCTTGTCTCCTACGCCTATCCGCACTCTTGGGAACTCCTGGGTCCCCATGTGCTTAATAATACTCTTAATTCCATTATGCCCTCCGGCGCTCCCTTTCGGCCGTACCCTGAGCTGCCCTATATCCAGACTAATGTCGTCATATACAACAATCATTTCTTCCGCGCCTATTTTATAGTAATCCATCAATTCCCTTATGCTTTCTCCGCTCAGGTTCATAAAGGTCTGCGGCTGTACCAGAAGCACCTTCTGTCCTTCTATATATCCCCTTCCGCAAAGCCCTTTATGCTTTTTAAAATCCAATGGTATATTATAATCATCCGACAGCCTTGTTATGACATCAAAGCCAATATTATGCCTTGTACCTGCATACTCTCTGCCCGGATTTCCAAGTCCCGCAATAATATACATATCCTTATTCCTTTCTAACAAGAATGATTCTTATACAATCTTAGTATCCCGCATCTATATCAACAACATTCAAAAGCTGTCTGCCCTTATCAAACCTCGCTGCATTTTCCACCAAAATATCGGCAACAGCCTCGTAGGTTTCATCCAGATGCCCTTGCCCCTGTCCAGAAATATGCGGCGTAATCACAACCCGTTCTATTTCCCATAAAGGGCTATCCTCAGGCAAAGGCTCCGGCATAACCACATCCAGCCCTACTCCGTACAACCGTCCTTCCTTCAAAACGGCAACTAAATCCTCTGTAACCAGGGTTCTTCCTCTGCCTACATTTAAAAGAACGGCATCTTCTTTTAAAAGCCGCAATCTGTCCTTATTTATAAGGCCCTCCGTTTCCTTCGTATCTGGTAAAGCCAGAGCTACTACATCAGCCTCTGGAAGCAGCCGATCCAGCTTATCCAAGGTATATATTTCCGAAAAACCCTTGATACTGCCGCCTTTCTTCCTTCTTATTCCAATATTCTTTGTCCCAAAGGGTTCCAAAAGTCCTGCAAAATGTCTCCCAATATCTCCGGCTCCTATAATTAACACCGTTTTTCCATACAGAGACTTTTCTTTCCCCATATCCTTCCATACATGTTCTTTCTGCCTGTCGCGGTATTCTGGAAGCTTTTTATAAATAGAAAGCAGGGTTCCTAAAAGCCACTCTGCTATCCCTTTTCCAAAGGCGCCTGTTGCATTCGTCAAAATAACCTGCTTTGGAAAATCCTCTCTTTTTGTATATTTATCTGCGCCGGCCCAGCTCATCTGCACCCATTCCAGCTCCTTCGCCGCCAAAATCTCTCTTATCCCCGGTTCTCCGATAATCCCATGGGCCCGTTTCACAAACCCAGCCCGCTCTGCCACATCCATCCCTTCTAAAAATGCGAACCGACAGCTGGGCGCCGCCTTTTTTAACCTTTCCCTTACTTCTTCCCGGCAGGGAAACAATACCGCAATATTTTTCAAACCCATGCCTCCTGTCCTCTCTGAAAATTCACCTTGTATTATAAACGAAAACAAGAATCCACACAAGTAGCAGGAACAAAGAATCCTGCTTTACAGGATTCTCCGCCTGCGGCGGGTCGCTTTAGCGGCATATTTCTTTTCCGCCGCAGTGCGATAATTGTTTTTTATTTTATAGGGAATCCGAAGGAATTTCCTATAAAATAAAAAAAGAACCGGCTTTCAGATTATCTGAAATGCCGGTTTCCTTTATTTTTACTTTTTCACAATTATTTAAGAGTAACCTTAGCGCCTTCAGCTTCAATCTTAGCCTTGATGCCTTCAGCCTCTTCCTTAGTAGCTCCCTCTTTCAGTACCTTAGGAGCTCCGTCAACTACATCCTTAGCTTCCTTTAAGCCTAAGCCGGTAACTTCACGTACAACCTTGATAACCTTAACCTTGTTTGGACCTACCTCAGTTAACTCAACATCAAATTCTGTCTTTTCCTCAGCCTCAGCCTCGCCAGCTCCGCCTGCTGCTGCTACAACAACGCCTGCTGCTGCAGATACGCCGAATTCTTCCTCGCAAGCCTTTACTAAATCATTTAATTCTAATACAGTCATGCCTTTAATAGCATCGATAAATTCCTGAGTTGTCATTACTAATTACCTCCATTATAATATTTTTTCTTTTATTCCGTTCCAAATCCAACCTTATTCAGCCGCTGCTTCGCCGCCATTTTTTTCAGCGATTTGATTAAGCACGCGAGCAAAATTGGTAATAGGGGACTGCAGGCTTCCAAGGAGCTTGGAAATAAGCTCTTCTCTGGATGGGATGCTTGCAAGCGCCTCGATTCCCTTCACGTCGTAATAGTTTCCTTCTACAACAGCGCCTTTAAACTCCAGCGCAGCCATGCCCTTGCCAGCCTTCTTTAATACCCTGGCAGGAGCCGTAGCATCATCAACGCCAAAAGCAATTGCTGTAGGTCCTTCTAAATGCTGGTCTAACTGTGCAAAATCAGTTCCTTCAAAAGCACGTTTTAAGAAAGTGTTCTTGTATACCTTGTATACAATGCCTGCTTCCCTTAACTGCCTACGAAGCTCTGTATCCTCAGCAACAGTTAATCCACGGTAGTCAACTAATACAGCTGATTTCGCATCTGCAACATATCCTTTGATTTCATCAATAATAGGCTGCTTCAATTCTACCTTTGCCATTTTGCATATACCTCCTTATAGATTTTACAAACCGAAAAGCCCCCGCTGAAAGACAGCGAGGGCGAAAAGTCATATGATACTCTTCCTCGGCAGGCGATATACTTACGTTTTTAGGAGATAATCCCGCAAACACCTGCTGTCTTCGGCAGCTTTTATATTTGTCCATGCTGCTGTGCATGCACTTTGTTAGTTTATCATCCCTTTTCGGGCTTGTCAAGGATTTTTTTACAGCCCGTAATCAGATTTAGATTAATTTAGCTGTATTTACACGCACTCCAGGCCCCATAGTTGCTGAAATAGTAACGCTCTTTAAATACTGTCCCTTTGCAGCGGATGGTTTTGCCTTGATAATTGCATCCATAAGTGTGGTAAAATTATCCTTTAACTGCTCCTCTGTAAAAGAAGCCTTTCCAACAGGAACATGAATGATATTCGCCCTGTCCAATCTGTACTCGATCTTACCTGCTTTAATATCCTGAACAGCCTTTGTAACGTCCATTGTTACAGTACCGGCCTTCGGGTTCGGCATCAAGCCCTTTGGCCCAAGTATACGTCCTAAACGGCCAACAACGCCCATCATATCCGGAGTAGCAACTACTACATCAAACTCAAACCAGTTTTCATTCTGAATCTTTGGAACCAGCTCATCTCCGCCCGCATAGTCTGCACCTGCTGCAAGAGCCTCGTCAATCTTGTCCCCTTTCGCAAATACCAAAACGCGTACCTTCTTACCTGTTCCGTGCGGCAGTACAACCGCGCCACGAACCTGCTGGTCAGCATGCCGTCCATCAACGCCAAGCCTGATGTGTGCTTCTACTGTTTCATCGAACTTTGCAACTGCTGTTTTCTTTACCAGGCTGATAGCCTCTTCTGTCTCATATAAAGAAAGCTTATCGAAGAGCTTAACAGCCTCCAAGTATCTTTTTCCTCTTTTCATTCTAAATAACCTCCTGTGGTTTTATCGGGTATTCCTCCCACTATTAACGAACCATTGAAATAAAATCTCTTTTATGCAAATAAACCGTATTTGTTTTCTAAAATTAATCCTCTACTACAATGCCCATGCTCTTTGCTGTACCAGCGATCATGCTTGTTGCAGCCTCAAGGGTTGCCGCATTTAAATCCTTCATCTTAAGCTCGGCGATTTTCTCAACCTCTGCTTTTTTGATGGTCGCAACCTTATTCTTATTTGGAACGCCGGAACCAGACTTGATATTGCAAGCCTTCTTTAACAATACAGCTGCCGGAGGAGTCTTAGTAATAAAACTAAAGCTTCTGTCCGCATAAACTGTAATAACCACAGGGATAATCATACCCTCCTGGTTAGCTGTCCTAGCATTAAACTCTTTTGTAAACTGAACAATATTTACGCCATGCTGTCCAAGAGCTGGTCCAACCGGAGGAGCCGGTGTTGCCTTTCCAGCAGGGATTTGTAATTTAATATAACCTTCAACTTTCTTTGCCATGATAGCGTACCTCCTAAATTTGGTATTTTACCAAACATATTTACTGTTACTCTTTTCTAATATCCAAGAAGCCAATCTCAACTGGGGTTTCACGGCCAAACATATCAATATTGATCGTAACAATCTGCTTCACATCGTTAACTTCCCTGACAACGCCGACTGTATTTTCCCATACGCCAGAAGTAATGACCACAGTATCGCCAACAGCAAACTGCGCCTCCTGCTCTGTTTCCAGAACTCCCATAAACGCCATTTCTTCCTCTGTAAGAGGCACCGGCTTAGATCCTGGTCCTACAAAGCCTGTAACGCCTCTCGTATTGCGGACTACATACCAGGTATCGTCATTCATCACCATATGAATCAACACATAAGCAGGAAACATCTTTTTTTGCACCTGCTTTTTAGCGCCGTTCTTGATTTCAACCACATTCTGCATAGGAACGGATACTTCTAAAATCTGGTCCTGGAGTTTTCTATTTTCAATTGTTTTCTCAATGTTAGCCTTTACCTTATTCTCATATCCAGAATAAGTATGAACCACATACCAATTCGCCTCTGCCATATTATCTCACCCTTATCCTATTTGAAGAAGTTTATCAACGCCAAATTGAATGCACCAGTCAATCGCTGTAATCATAAGCCCTAATACAATAGAAATGATCACTACGGCTGTCGACTGCTTTAACAGGGTATCCTTATCCGGCCAGCTAATCTTTTTAAATTCGGATTTCAAGCCTTTGAAAAAACTCTTTTTCGGAGCCTTTTCACTTGTTTTTGCAGTATCTCCCATTTTTCACTTTCCTTTCATGAATCGTGGAGCAGTCATGCTCGTAACATTACGCAAATACTATTTTGTCTCCTTGTGTAATGTATGCGCCTTGCAGAATCTGCAATACTTCTTGGTTTCCATTCTGTCAGGATGGTTTTTCTTCTCTTTTGTTGTATTGTAATTACGTTGTTTACACTCCGTACATGCTAAAGTAATTTTTACACGCACAATTGCCACCTCCAATGGTAAATTTTTTTCAGTTTTTGAGCATAAAAAAAAGACCTATTCATCTCGCTCATTCACTATATCATAAAACAGTGGGAGCGTCAAGGAATTTTTTATTTTTTCCCCGAACAGGGACGCGGGACTGAGGGGGCCATATCCCTAAGCAAACGGGATAACGCTCCGGTGAACTAACTGCCAACTATGGCTAAGGCGTTCAGGAGAGCCTTCACGCCTAAACCTTCGTAGGCAGTGGATTTCACCTGCGCTAAAACCATCCCTGAAATGTTTGCTTAGGGATATGGCCCCCTCAGCCCCGCTGTTTTCCGGCTAAAACAAAAAAATCTCTCTAATACTTCCCTCTCCCCAGCAATTTTTATTTTTCTCTTTCTTGGCCTGCCGGGTACTTGCAGGGTTTGGGTTTTCGTGGGCCGAAAGGCCTGATTGCATCGACATGCACCGTTAAAAGCACAAATTTTCTGATTTGTATGCAGGAGGCGGACATTTATGTCCGAATACTGCGTATAAATCAGGAAATTTGTACTTTGCCCGGTGTGTGAGAGCAATGCAGGCCTTTCGGCCCACGAAAACCCAAACCCACTCTCTGCAAACACCCACTCCCCCCAAAAAAATTGCACAAACCAACCATTTTCCTATCGACAAACCTCCCTTTCTGGCATATAATGACAATATAATGTTATAGTTGTATCCATATTTCATGGACACAGAATAATAGGAAAGGAGGCCTATTATGATACAGCCGGTTTATAATTATCTTTTAACAACCTATACACCAAAACCAAAAGCTGCTAACCGCACTCATAAACCGAGTGAGCTTCGCCGCATATATAATAATATGGTCAAGCTCAACCAGAAATCTCCTTTATATAAGGTAAATATGTCTACCGATACGCAGGTGTTTGCCCTTTCTCTAAAAGAGGCCGCTATGGATCTGAGCCATATTATGTCCGATATGGACACAGCATTTACCTATAAAAAGGCTATTTCGGGAAATTCACATTCTGCAGAGGCCGCCGTTATGGAGAACAGCGATGCCTCTTTACCAGACGATTTTCTTTTGGACGTCCATTCCCTGGCTACGCCTCAGGTAAATACGGGAACCTTTGTGTCTTCCAAAAATCTTTCTCAGGCGCCCTATGCAGGCAGCTACAGCTTTACCATTGAACAGGAAAACGCTGCTTATGAGTTTCAATTCAACATCAAAGAATACTCTAAAAATCAGGACGTCCTGACTAAACTTTCAGACTTCATCAACAAATCCCGCGTAGGCGTGAAGGCTTCTGTACTTTATGAAAATGATACCGTTGCCCTTCGCCTGGAATCCGAAGACACTGGTAATGTCGGCGAGCCGATTTTCCGTATTCAGGATACGGCTTCTCCTTCCGGCGTCGCAGGCCTAGTTAATTTTTATCGCCTAGATACCATTACCTCTGAGCCGTCAAATGCTTCTTATTCTATTAATGGGGAAGAGCATACCGGGCTTACCAACCATTTTATTCTGAACCGTTCGCTTCAGATTGATTTAATGGCGCCTTCGGAAGAAGCCTTTGCAGTCGGCTATGGACCGGATGCAGATAAAATCCTTTCCCGGCTCAATCAGTTTAAGGATTCTTTTAATTACACAATACAGCTGGCGCGGAATTTTGGCGCAAAGCAGCCTACTGCCAATCGGGTAATCCGCGAGTTAAAAGGCGCGGTTCAGTCCTATCTTCCAGAGCTAGAGTCCGTCTGCCTTTCTCTTGCAAAGGACGGCAGTCTGGAAATAGACCCTGCTCTTGCTACAGAGGCCGCCTTAAATCATGAGCTGGAAGCAGTTTTTTCAAAAGAAAACGGGCCGATTCATGATTTAATCAATAGAACTAATTATATCACGCTCGACCCGATGAATTACGTAGACAAAGTTCTTGTTACCTATCCGAATCTGGCAAAACCGGCGGTAGGACACCCATATGCAAGCTCTATCTACAGCGGACTTTTATTTAATTATTATTGTTAGGGAGTATCTCATTCACATATTCAGTGGGGGATACTCCCACTGTCTTTTTAAAGATTCGGCTAAAATAGCTGGGATCATTATATCCAACCATGTAGCACACTTCCTTCACCGTACTTTTTTCTGCAGCCATCATTTTCTTGGCATTTTCCATCCTTAACCTTGTTAGCCAGTCAATATAGTTTACTCCTGTTTCTTCTTTAAAGGTCCGGCTAAAATGCTGCGGGCTGATTCCAGTATATTCCGATATATCCCGGAGGCAGATAGGCTCCATATAGTTTTCCTCCATATAACGGATTGCATTTTTTACACCCTCCGATTTACGGATCACGCGATTGGATCGGGCGGCATTCAATATATGCTCCGCCTTATTATAAGCCCACCGCTCCAGTTCATCTGAATTCATCTCCTCCGTGCCTCTGATCGCCCTTTCCACAGGAAAATACTCCAGGTCGCTCTGGCTGTCAATCCGTGCTTCATAATCAGCCAAAACCAACAGACTAAAAACCTTGTTCCGTCTTATTTCCATCCGAAGAGGCCGTATACTGTCTAAAAGGGCTGTAAATAAATCAAGGGCCTCTGCTGTTCCCAGACGGATGCTCTTCAAAAACTGGTCCTCCAGCGTCATATATTCTTCCCTTGAAATCTCCTCTTCTTCAATATCTCTAATTTCTACAACATTTCTTTTTCCCCGGTAGCGGATACACCGAAGCGCCTCCTCATAAGAAAGATGAATACCCACAAGAGGCTTTACGCCTCCGATTCCAATTAAAACCTGAAGACCGAACCTCTCCTCCATCCCGACAATAATATGGGCGGCCATGCGTACATTATCCATGGTATTGGCCTTCTCTGCTCTGGCTTCTCTTTCCCCGGCTCCGGCAAAAACAATAATACGATCCCCTACCCTGGGCCCCACAACGCATCTCTTATGCTCGCTGATAATGGATTTAAGGAAATCATATACATCCTCATCTTTCACTTTTCCCTTTTTTGCGCCTGCAATCTCAATATTTAAAATATAACCATAATCCTCCAGTTTTAAAAGCTTTTTATAGCTTTTATATTCTGCTTCTGAACAGGCGCTGAGTAAAGCTGTATAGATAAAACTATACTCTACATATTTCAGCGTTTCTTTTAAAAATTCCTCTTGTTGCACAGGGTTCTCTTTTTCCCTGCTTATCTTCCCAAAATATAAAATAGCATTCTCAACTGCTTCACAGACTTCCTTATCCTGAAGCGGCTCTAAAAGACAACTGCTTATTTTTAAAGCAATTCCCTCTTTTAGTAAAGAAGTATGCTCCGCCTCTGATATAAGGATAATTTGAGTCCTAGTATTAAATTTCCGTATTTCCCTAACTGTTTCCATACCGTTAAACCCAGCTGCATTGACTCCTATCATAACAACTTCTGGTTCTGATTTCTTCACAAAATCCAGGATTCCCTGCTCATAAGGCGGAAGTTCTACTACTTTTATGCCTTTTACCTGCCCCTGTAAAGCCTTTTTTATCTGTATGGCATTGGATACCCTGTCATCTCCAATCGCTATCTGATACAAAAGCCTTCCCTCCTTCACTCCTTCAAACCTGTATTTTGGCAAGTCTTTCACAAATCCCTTTCCCTAAAAAGCCAATTATAATTCCCGTCGCTACCCCGCTGACAATTAACGCTGGCGTATAAAAACGGCCTGAACCACCGTTACCACACCTGCTGTTTTCCCATCTAAAAGACAAAGCGTTACAAAGTTTACAATACTTTTCAATCCCAACTCCCTTGCCGCCCCTTTATCTTCCCTGTCATTCTCTCTCATTACACGGCATTTACGTCCGCCTAGCGCCTCCAATGATCTTTACAATCATTTGGCAGGCAGATAATGCTCTTTCCATTATAGCGGATAAATTAATCCTTCCTCCCCATCAATCTGGAAAGTTGCATCCTCGTTTATACCTATTCTCCCTTTTTCCTCTCCATTAACGAAAACTACCAAATAGCTTTCTTTACAACCCCCTAGGATGCGTTTGAAACATACCCTAGTTACAGTCTCACCCCAAAAAACTGACTTCCATACTACTATTATAGATGGAATTAGAAATTTTGTAAATAAAAAATAAACGCACTAATTTTCACTTTTTGCAAACCTATATCTATGATATTATTAACAAAATGTCTGAAATTGCATTTTACAAGATACATGTTACAATTTATAACTACATTTATGGCAAATAAAAAGGCAGTATCACCAATCTGCCCTAAAACTGCAAAAACAACACCAAAACAATTTGTACAAAAATAAAGCTGTATTTTTGTACACAATAGCTGAACATAAAACAAACCAACCTTTCCATACAAAAAAACAGCCAAATAAAATTTTACTCAAACACTACTTCCATATAAACAGGATTATGATCAGAATACATAAATCCCGAATCTATTGTACGGACCCCTTTCACCTTAACATTTGGGGAAAGGATAAAACCGTCTAAAATATAATACTGAGTATTCCCACTTTCAGGATTATAAGGTTCATTTAAAAGCCGTGTAGACGGAACAGCATTGTCTACAGCATAGCTCCAATCCTCTGGAAGCATATCCGCCTCCACTTGTCCTGGCACATAGTAATCTTTATTAGTAATTGGATATTTTTCCAAATCTGCCCCTGGCAAATACTGATTAAAATCGCCTCCAGCAATCACATAATTTCCCTTCTCATATTCTGTCAAAAGAAGTTCCGTTAAAACCTTTGTCTGCTCCTTCTTACCTTCCCCACTGTCATAAGCCTCTAAATGGACGTTTACTATTATTACCTCCTTATCGCTGCCAGCCACTGGTAACCGTTCTACTAAAAGCCCCCTTTTTAGCTGACATACCCTGGTCGGCCAGGTAAATGGACAAGGAAGACGGTATCTTTTCGCCTCTGCCACCTGATAAGAATTCAATGTAACCAGTCCAGAATCTACTCTTCCTGTCGTCACAGGCAGGGGATACGGTACGTAACTGCATAAATAGTTGCGAGAGTATGCCCCGCTCATTTCCCCGGAAAATTCTTTTTCTAATATATTAATTTCATCTACCTTATAAGAGCGTTTGGAATTTCTGTCTGCCTCCTGTATCATAACAACCTCCGCTCCAAGCTCTCTCAGTAACTGAAGATTTCCTTTCATATTCGCTTCCACAGCCTCTTTTGATGCCCCAAGCACATCCTTCCCGCCATCTAAAAAGAAATCTGCGTTTTTATCATTTGCACCATAACCAATATTATATGTAACAATAGAGAGACCGTTTTCTAAAACAATCTCTTTCCCTGTATTCCCTTCCACCTGAACTTCTTCTATTTCCTCCGGCTTATACTCTGCCAGAGTAAGATACGCTACTCCAAACGCCAAAAGCATCAGGATGGTTGAAAAAACGCCTATTATTATTTTTCCTGCTTTTTTCACCTGTTGCGCCCTCCTTTTGATTCTTTAACGTATTTCCCGTAGCGTTTTT
>CATKYY010000074.1 GCA_949841225.1 uncultured Acetivibrio sp. | reverse complement strand
AAACTAATGATTTGTTTATCTGAATAAAATTTTGGAGCTTTGACTATAACATTCCCGTTATTATCTATACTTAATGTGAGTCTTTTATACTTTCCTCTTGTTATTATCATAAGTTATATTATAACAAATCTAATGTATAAAATCCAAACGAAATAGCTATTATGCAATACGTACTAGTATATAAAAATTGACAAAAAACTGTTGACTAAAATATATGTTTGATTTATAATTTATTTTATAAAGGATAAAATTTATGGAATTATATGCAAAAGGACAACTCTCCTACTTGATTTTAACTTGTTTACTTGAAAGAGATTATTATGGCTTGGATATAATAAGCAGTATTTCTGAGAATAAGATATTGTATCCCTTGACCGTATGCTGGATGTTGCTGCAAGATATGGAAGAAAGGTCTCAATGGAATGGTCCTCTGGATGGTATGTATATTCTCTGTTTGGCAATACTGGTCTCACACTGGGGCTGAGCGATGATGGAATTACTAATTACTGCACATGGAACAGTACCGACGGGAATATCAAAGGAATTGACGTGGCCCAGGCTATGCAGGGCATTGGAGGGCATTCGGGCTTTCTCAGCGTCGACGATGCGGGGTTTGTTGAAGGCGTCAAAAATGGTACGATTATTGCTGGAGTTAATGGCGTTTGGAATGCGGTAACTGTGGAAGAAGCCTGGGGAGAGAATTTTGGAGCTGCTAAACTGCCTTCCTATAACTGCGCGGGGCAACAGGTTCAAATGGCTTCCTTTTCTGGCTATAAGCTGATTGGGGTAAACGCTTATTCTCAGCAGCGCGAATGGGCTGTAAAGCTGGCGGAATGGATTACAAATGAGGAAAACCAAAAACTTCGTTTCCGGCTTCGCGGCCAGGGACCTTCCAATAGAAATGCGGCGGCTTCTGCAGAGGTACAAAGCTCTCCTGCAATTAGCGCGTTGCTGGAACAATCAGAATTTTCTTGTCTCCAGCGTATTGGAGGGAATTTTTGGGAACCCGTGTCTATATTTACTGCAGAGCTTCTGGCAGGAAACCCGTCGGGGAAAAGCCTTCAGGAGCAGCTTGACGCAATGGTGGAAGGAATTATTGCTCCATAGCATCCAGAATTTGTATCAGGTAAAAAGGAGAACAAGCTATGATGAAGAAAATCAGTTTAAAGCATCGTTTAATTATACCGATTGCCCTTCCGGGGATTGTACCGCTTTTATCAAATGTCCTTTCTGTAATTAATATCCAAAATGTAAATGCAAGCGCTGCTAATATTGCTGATAATTATATGGAAGGCAAAAGCCGCCTGGCGGAAATCAGCCAGTCTTCCATGGATATACATAAAATGGCGTTGAGCCATATTGTCGCCACGGATTATAATACGATGATTACCCTTGTCCAGGAGATTAAGGCCAAAGAGATGGTTCTTGACGGATTGCTTGCAGAATATGAATCTTATGTAATACCCAAAGACCAGACGCGATATGAATCCCTTTTGTCTAATTATTCTTCTTTTAAACATGCGCTGGTACATCTTGTTTGCGCCAGCGCCAGCCGTAAAACCCAGGATGCTTATGCTCTGGCCAATGGCGATGTGGCTTCCTATGCGACCGCTATGGAGACGGATATTAGCGCTATGAACGATACTATTAGCAGACAGACTTATGAAGCAAGAGAGCGTCTTTCGGATGTATATTTTATCTCTTTGGTAGCGGGCGTCGCTGCATCGATTGTCTGCATTTTGCTGGTATTTGCAGATTTGAAGCTTATTATAAATTATGTCGTAGTTCCTGTGAAAAGCATTTTGAATACGATACAGACAAGCTCCGGGCTTATCAATAACATGACCAGCGAGGTATTAAAAAGAACGCAGGCTTCCAAAGGGAACGCCGCCGACCTTTCTACCCTTGCGGAACAGTTATCCGCAACGATCCAAGAGGTAGCAAGTAATGCTTTAGTTATTAATGACAACACAGAAAAGGTCAGTCTGGACGTTCAAACTATCGCTAAGGATTGTAGCGCTATCACGGCGTATACGGCCGAAATGACTACGCGGGCGGATGTTATGCAGCAGTCGGCGCAAAGCAGTGTGGAAATTACTAGCGCTAAAGCGGAAGAAATCTTACGTTCCCTCAATGATGCTATTGAAAAGAGTAAAAGCGTCGACCAAATTAAGACCCTGACTAACGGGATACTTGCTATTTCCCAGCAAACGCAGCTGATTGCCTTAAACGCCGCTGTGGAGGCTACCAATGCAGGGGAAGCTGGCAGGGGCTTTGCTGTTGTTGCAGGAGAAATACGAAATCTGGCTGATTCAAGCCAAGAGAGCGCTAACCAGATTCAGACAGTTAACAAGATAGTCACTTCTGCCGTATATAACCTTACTGAAAATGCACAAAACCTGATCGACTATATGAACCAATCAGTTCTTACAGAATTTCAGGAATTTGCACAGTCTGGGCGTCAGTATAAAGAAGACGCTGCCTATATCCGTCAGACTATGGATGAATTCCATGAGCGGACGGAACGCTTGAAAGATTCTATGTCGGGAATTGCAAATTCTATTCATACGATTACAAAAGCGATTGACGAAGGCTCCAATGGTATTTCCAGCGTTGCTGGCAACACGAAAAATCTTGCTGACGATATAGACGATATTGCGCAGCGTATGGGAACGAATAAAGAAGTTGTAGAAGGATTGGAAAAAGAAACCGTTGTGTTTGATAACCTGTAAAAGAAAAAGGGAGCAGCCCCGGTTTTTGGGGCTGCTCCCTTTCAAAGGTTAGCGGACAGATAATAAATTAGCATCCACCGCAGCAGGAAAGAAGAAGCAAAAGGATAATCCAGTTGCAGCATCCATCGCCTTCGCCGCCAAAGATACCGCCACCGCCGCAGCCGCAGCTGCCGCCAAAGATACCGCCGCCGTTGCCGCCGCAACAGCACAGTAACAAGAGAATCCAGATAATATTATTTCCTCCGCCACATCCGCATCCGCAAGAAGTACCACAGTTTGTTGCTGCTAAATCACTCATGTTAAAACCTCCAATAAATTAATTACAATGTATCATATGAGGGTAGGTGAAATTTGGTTACAGGTTTGATAGAAAATAATTTGTAAAGGAAAAGAAAGAGTGTTAAAATGGTTCTGTAATGCCCATAATAAAAGGAATATAGACTTTATAACTTTTTAGAAAGAGGGGAAATTTATGCAGGATGAATTTGTAACATTAGTGATTGGTAAACAGAAAAATGTCGCGCTGATTGCCCACGATAGTAAAAAGGCAGAGATGATTGGGTGGTGCGAGGAAAATAAAGAGATCTTGAAGAAACATTTTTTGTGTGGAACAGGGACGACGGCCCGTATGATAACAGATAAGACAGGTCTGCCAGTCAGGGGCTATAATAGCGGTCCGCTGGGCGGAGACCAGCAGATTGGGGCAAAAATTGTAGAGGGTAAGGTAGATTTTGTTGTATTCTTTTCGGATCCTCTGGCAGCGCAGCCTCACGACCCAGATGTAAAAGCGTTGCTTCGGATTGCGCAGGTGTATGATATTCCGATTGCCAATAACCGGGCGACAGCTGATTTTATGATACATTCCAGACTTATGGATCTGGAATATGACCATGAGGTAATTAATTTTAGGAAAAGCATCAGCGACCGTGCGAATAATTTATAGAAAATTATGAGAATTATTATTTCACCAGCGAAGAAAATGAGCGCCGGCGACGCTACCTTAAAACATCAGGGCTTGCCGGTCTTTATGAAGGATACGATACGCATTATGGAATGGATACAGACTTTGAAGCTTGAAGAGGCGAAAAGTCTTTGGCGTTGCAATGACAGACTTGCAGCCCAGAATTTTGAGCGTTTTCGGGATATGAATCTGGAACGGAGGCTTACGCCGGCGATTCTTTCTTATGAAGGCATTCAGTACCAGTATATGGCTCCGGCTGTTTTTGAGGACAGGATGTTAGATTATGTACAGAAGAATCTGCGTATATTATCGGGGTTTTACGGCGTATTAAAACCCATGGACGGCGTGACGGCGTACCGGCTGGAAATGCAGGCAAAAACCGTGATTGACGGTAAAAAAGGATTATATGATTTTTGGGAAGAAAAGCTGTATCATGAGGTAGCGGACGATTCCCATGTTATTATCAACCTTGCTTCCAAGGAATATTCCAAGTGTATAGAGGCGTACTTATCGCCGAAGGATAAGTTTATTACCTGCATATTTGGAGAATTGGAAGAGGGAAAAATTTTTCAAAAGGGCGTTTATGTTAAAATGGCCAGAGGTGAAATGGTGCGTTTTATGGCAGAAAATAATATCAGGGAGCCGGAAGCAATGAAAGAGTTTAGCGGTCTTGGCTACAGATTCCGGGAAGATTTATCTACAGGCCAGAATTATATATTTATTAAATAAGAGGTAGGAAGCGCGGCTATTTTGTTTTCACATGCAGAAGCAAAGGGCTGAGGGGTTGGAAATCGGCCGTATTTATGGTATAGTAGACGCAAAGAATCTGCTGTTGCAGGCGGCTCTTTTAAATTTATGTCCGCATGGCAAGCACAAACTTGATATGCGCAAAAAGCCGTGCAGAAATGGGGTAAAATATGGGAAAATATGTAATGGCTTTAGATGCCGGGACGACCAGTAACCGATGTATTTTATTTAATGAAAAGGGAGAAATGGCCAGTGTAGCGCAAAAGGAATTTACCCAGTATTTTCCAAAACCGGGCTGGGTTGAGCATGATGCGAATGAAATATGGTCTACCCAGCTAGGCGTGGCGGTAGAGGCTATGTCGAAGATTGGGGCGGCGGCAGAGGATATTGCAGCAATCGGTATTACGAACCAGAGAGAAACGGCGATTGTCTGGGATAAAAAGACGGGAGAGCCGGTTCATCACGCTATTGTGTGGCAGTGCCGCCGGACGTCGGAATATTGCGACAGCCTGAAAGAAGAAGGGCTGACGGAGTGGTTCCGGGAAAAAACAGGACTGATGATAGACGCTTATTTTTCAGCAACTAAGGTAAAATGGATTTTGGATAATGTGCCTGGAGCCAGAGAGCGGGCGAAAGCAGGGGAGCTTTTATTTGGCACGGTAGAAACGTGGCTTATCTGGAAGCTCACCAAGGGCAGAGTCCATGTGACGGATTATTCCAATGCGTCCCGTACCCTTTTATTTAATATTAAGGAGCTTGTCTGGGATAAAGAAATTTTGGATAAGCTGGATATTCCAGAGCGCATGCTGCCACAGGTAAGACCGTCCAGCTGTGTTTACGGAAAGGCCGATCCTTCCTTTTTTGGCGGAGAGATCCCCATTGGCGGGGCGGCAGGAGACCAGCAGGCGGCTTTATTTGGGCAGACCTGTTTTTTGGCCGGCGAGGCAAAAAATACTTATGGAACAGGGTGCTTTCTTTTAATGAATACAGGAGAAAAGCCGGTATATTCTAAAAACGGCCTAGTGACGACCATAGCCTGGGGGCTGGACGGCAAGGTGAATTATGCTTTGGAGGGCTCTATTTTTGTGGCCGGGGCGGGGATACAGTGGCTGCGGGATGAAATGCATTTGATTGACAGCGCGGCGGATTCTGAATATATGGCAGGGAAGGCGGAGGATACCCACGGCTGTTATGTCGTACCTGCCTTTACCGGGCTTGGAGCGCCTCATTGGGATCAATATGCGAGAGGAACGATTGTAGGAATAACAAGAGGAGTCAATAAATATCATATAATCAGGGCGACTCTGGAATCTTTAGCTTATCAGGTAAACGATGTAATTCGGGCAATGCAGGCGGATTCTGGCATAGACCTTTCTTCATTAAAGGTAGACGGCGGCGCCAGCGCCAATAATTTCCTAATGCAGTTTCAGGCAGATGTAATTAACGCCCCGGTAAAGAGGCCGGTATGCGTAGAAACAACGGCAATGGGCGCGGCTTATCTGGCAGGTCTTGCAGTGGGGTATTGGTCCGATAAAGAGGATGTAAAGAAAAACTGGCAGATAGACAGGGTATTCCAGGTAGAAATGGAAGAGGGAGAGCGTAAGGAGAAGCTAAAGGGCTGGAACCGCGCTGTAAAATGCGCCTATGGATGGGCGAAAGAGGATGGAGAAAAACCAATATAAGGAACAGGAGAAGGGCGTATGTTTGATGTAATAATTATTGGCGCCGGAGTAGTAGGATGCGCAGTGGCCAGGGAGCTGTCCCGTTATAATGCAAAGGTTTTGGTAGTAGAGAAATGCGAGGATGTCTGCTGCGGCACTTCCAAGGCTAATTCTGCCATTATCCATGCAGGTTATGATGCGCCAAGGGATTCCCTGATGGCAGAGCTGAATGTCCGGGGAAATGAAATGATGGAAGAGCTTTCCAAAGAGCTGGATTTTCCTTTTAAAAGAAATGGCTCCCTGGTAGTGTGTCTGGAAGAAGAGGACCGTCCTGCGCTTAAGGAGCTTTATGAGAGAGGCGTTTACAACGGCGTGAAGGGTCTTAGGATATTATCCCGGAAAGAGCTTTTGGAACTGGAGCCTAACATACAGGAAAATGCAGTAGGGGCGTTATATGCTCCCAGCGGCGGTATTGTCTGTCCTTTTCATATGACGATAGCTTTGGCAGAGAATGCCGCCCAAAATGGCGCAGAGTTCCGATTTAATACCATGGTTAAAAAGATTACCAGAGAGGAAGAGGCCTGGCGGCTGGAAACAGAAAGCGGCAGCTTTTTAAGCAGATGCATTGTAAATGCCGCCGGCGTTTATGCAGATACCTTCCACAATATGGTAAGCAGCCAGAAAATACATATTACGCCAAGAAAAGGGGAGTACTGCCTCTTTGATAAGACGGCGGGGAGCCATGTAACCAGGACGGTTTTTCAGGTGCCTGGGAAATACGGGAAGGGCGTTTTAGTAACGCCAACGGTGCATGGAAATCTTTTAGTAGGGCCAACGGCTACAGATATTGAAAACCGAGAAGGTACGAATACAACGCAGGAGGGAATTTCGCAGTTGCTTGCGAAGGCCCAGACTACGGTGAAGGAACTGCCCTTACGACAGGTAATTACTTCCTTTGCAGGCCTCAGAGCCCATGAGGAGGGCCATGAGTTTATTATAGGAGAAGCCAGTGGAGCGAAGAACTTTTTTGATACGGCCGGAATTGAGTCGCCGGGGCTTTCTTCCGCTCCTGCAATCGGAGTTATGGCGGCAGGGATGATAAGAGATGCGCTAGATTTAAAGGAGAAGGAAAACTTTATAGCGGAAAGAAAAGGATTATTAAATCCTGCCGCGCTTTCTTTGGAGGAAAGAAGGGCTTTGATTAGAGAAAAACCAGAGTATGGGAATATTATCTGCAGGTGCGAGATGATTTCCGAGGGGGAAATTATAGAGGCTGTCCGGCGGCCTTTGGGGGCAAGGTCCCTGGATGGAGTAAAACGGAGAACCAGGGCTGGAATGGGTCGTTGCCAGTCGGGGTTTTGCTGTCCGAAAACCATGGAGATACTGGCGAGGGAGCTTTCTGCGGACATGCTGGATATTACAAAGTCCGGCGGGGCTGCCAGACTTCTTGTATCCTCTGTAAAATAAGCGCGGGAAAGGTTTGATGCACAAAGAATAGTGCGGAAATGGATGAAAGATGAAAGCATATGATTTGGTGATTATAGGGGGAGGCCCTGCAGGCCTTGCTGCTGCAGCGGCTGCCAGAGAAAATGGGATAGAGAGCATTCTTATTTTAGAAAGAGACAGAGAGCTGGGAGGGATTTTGAACCAGTGCATCCACAATGGCTTCGGTCTTCATACCTTCCAGGAGGAGTTAACCGGGCCGGAGTACGCAGGACGCTTTATTGCTATGGTAGAAGAGCTTGGTATTGAATACAGGCTGCATACTATGGTTATCGATATAAGTCCAGATAAAAAAGTAATAGCTATGAGCCGGGAGGAGGGTTTGTTTGAAATCCAGGCGAAAGCCGTTATTTTGGCTATGGGCTGCCGGGAGCGTTCCAGGGGCGCCTTAAATATACCCGGCTACCGCCCGGCAGGGGTATATTCTGCGGGAACAGCCCAGAGACTGGTAAATATGGAGGGCTATATGCCAGGAAAGGAGGTCGTTATCCTCGGCTCCGGCGATATAGGCCTGATTATGGCCAGAAGAATGACCTTAGAGGGCGCAAAAGTAAAGGCTGTGGCAGAGCTTATGCCTTATTCCGGCGGATTAAAGAGAAATATTGTTCAATGCCTGGATGATTTCGGAATTCCTTTGAAATTAAGCCATACCGTAGTGGATATTGACGGCAGGGAGCGGTTAAAGGGCGTTACCTTGGCCAAGGTGGATGAAAAAGGGAAGCCGATGCCTGGAACAGAGGAATATTACAGCTGCGATTCTCTTTTACTTTCGGTAGGGCTGATTCCAGAAAATGAGCTTTCAAGAGGTATGGGAGTGGAAATTTCCCAGATAACCTCCGGTCCGGTTGTTAATGAAAGTCTGGAAACGAGTATAGAAGGCGTGTTTGCCTGCGGGAATGTATTGCATGTTCATGACTTGGTAGATTTTGTATCTGAGGAAGCGAAAGCGGCGGGAAGAAGCGCCGCCAGCTATATAAAAGGGATAAACAAGGTATCGGACGGCCGGGTTATCCGCCTGGTTCCAGAGGGAGGTGTGCGGTATATTGTGCCAAGCTCTATTTGCCTGGAGCGGATGGAGAATAAGCTGACGGTCCGGTTCCGGGTAGGAGCCGTATACAAAAAGGCCGCCATTGCCGTCTATTATGATGGGAAACTGGCAGCCAGGAAAAAACGGCTGATTATGGCGCCGGGGGAAATGGAGGAAATATGCCTGGAAAAGGAAAGGCTCCTGAAAGAGGAAAATTTAAAGAATATTGTTATCTGTATTGAGGAGGAAAAGGCGCAGGAAGGAATGGGGTGAAAATGGAAAAAAGAGAATTGATTTGCATCGGTTGTCCTCTGGGCTGTATGCTTACAGTAGAGATAGAGGAAAAAACCATTTTATCTGTAAGTGGGAATACCTGTGTAAGAGGCGACAGGTATGCCAGAAAAGAGGTTACAAATCCAACCAGGATCGTTACTTCGACTCTTAGAGTTAACGGCGGCGACAGGCCTGTGGTTCCGGTAAAGACAAGAGAGGATATTCCAAAGGAAAAAATTTTTGAGTGTATGGAAGCGCTGCAGGGGGTTTGTGTGAAGGCTCCTGTAAAAACGGGAGATGTGCTGATAGAAAACATAGCCGGAACAGGAGTAGATATTATCGCTACAAAAGATGTAGCCGCAGCGTGACAGAATAAGCCCTGCCTGAATAGGATAGTAGAAAAAGAATGAAGGATTTTCTATGGACAGGGTATCAGGAATCATTCATTTGGATTGGGCGCATAAACGCAGAATTTATGGAAAAGGCGTTGGAGTTGCCGTTGTAGATACGGGAATTGTCCCTCATCCAGATTTTGTATATAGAAGAAACCGGATTTTGGCTTTTCACGATGTTATAAGGAGGCGCAGGGAATGCTATGACGATTCTGGACATGGAACCCATGTGGCAGGGATACTTGCAGGGAGCGGAGCGGCTTCGTCAGGGAAGTATACCGGAGTAGCGCCAGAGGCCTCTTTGATTTGCGTAAAGGTTTTAAACAGGAAGGGAAATGGGAATATTGCCGATGTGCTGAAGGGCTTTCAGTGGGTTCTGGAAAATAAGGAAAGGTATCGTATCCGTATTTTAAATATTTCGGTAGGGACTGCGGTTGACAAAGATTATAGCGAGGATTCTGCTCTGGTAAAAGGAGTGAATGAGCTGTGGGATGCAGGCATTGTGGTAGTGGCAGCGGCTGGTAACAATGGACCGCTGCCACAGTCTATTGGTTCGCCGGGCAACAGCAGGAAGGTTATTACGGTAGGTGCCTCGGACGACGACGTGCTGGTAGAGATGGACGGCGGCAAGATAAAGGATTATTCCAGCCGGGGACCAACGAAGGAATGTATTAAAAAACCGGATATTGTAGTACCAGGAAGCAATATTGTAAGCTGCAGTTGCCGGGGAGGATATACGATAAAAAGCGGGACTTCCATGGCGACGCCTGTGGTATCAGGAGCAGTAGCTCTTCTTTTAAGCCGCTATCCAGAAATGACTCCAAGGGAAGTAAAGCTGCATCTGAAGGCTAGAGCAGTTGATTTAGGAATGCCTCATGGAAGACAGGGTTGGGGACTCTTGGATATTGAAAGGCTTTTATCTTACTAAATTAAAGAAAAGCAAAGATGAACAAAGTTCATTTTGCGGAAATGAGAATGAGGATGAAAATAAAGAATGTAGTGGAAGAGGTTGTAATAGGAGTATATGAAGAGGTAAAAGGCGATTTGAAATGCTGTACTTGTAGACAATGCAGTTCGGACATCGTAGCGTATGTTCTTAATAAGGTATCGCCTAGATATGTCAGTACGGAAAAAGGGGCGTTGTATTCCAAGACAACCGTGGCCTTTGACAAAGCTTATCGAATGGAAATTGTAAAGATAATTGCAGAGGCAGCCAGAGTGGTAGGAGAAAATCCGAAACATTAAGCTGGTATGGATAAATTGCTAAAAAAAGCTTGTACCCGCTTTATTACGCCGAATATTACGGTGCAATAAGCGGTTGTCCAAGCTTTTTTTACGCCTAAGTCCTGTCTTAAGATTATTCGGTTGTTTCGTTAATGTATGGAATAAGACCTCCAGCGGTAATAATTTTTTGCATAAAGTCAGGGAAAGCCTGACCCTGGAACTGAGTTCCTTTTGTTTTATTATAAATCATGCCGTTGTCAAAATCGATTTCTACATCATCGCCAGCTTCTATATTTTTGGCAGCTTCCGGGCATTCGATAATAGGAAGACCGATATTGATAGCGTTTCGGTAGAAGATACGGGCGAAGGTTTCTGCAATCACGCAGCTTACGCCGGCGCATTTAATAGCAAGAGGCGCATGCTCCCGGGAGGAGCCGCAGCCAAAATTTTTGTTTGCTACGATGATGTCGCCATTTTTTACTTTAGAGGAGAATTCCTGGTCAATATCTTCCATACAGTGGCGCGCAAGCTCCATTCCGTCGGAGGAGTTTAAATATCTTGCTGGTATAATAACGTCAGTATCTACATTGTCTCCATATTTATGTACTGTTCCATGTGCTTTCATGTATACCTCATTTCTGCACGGCTTTTTGTGCATATCAAGTTTGTGGTTGCCGTGCAGACACAAACTTGGCTGTGAA
>CATKYY010000073.1 GCA_949841225.1 uncultured Acetivibrio sp. | reverse complement strand
GTAGAAGTCCCCAGCTTTATCACAATCCGTATTTTATCCGCTAACCCTTTCATAATTTCCTCCATTCCTGCGCTGCCTTCTGCGCCTTAACGAGTTTGAGCCAAGCAGCGCGCAGGCGCAAATCTCGCGATTGAAAATTTTAATTTTCAATCTTTACCTCCTTCTGCACTGCTTTTTTGCATCACAAGTTTGTGCATGTATACTTTTTTGTAATTTCTTCAAAAACCTTAATTCCATCCATTGCCGCTGACATAATCCCGCCGGCATAGCCGGCTCCTTCCCCGCAAGGGTAAATTCCTGAAATAAGAGATTCCAGCCCTTCTTTTCTTAAAATACGTACAGGAGAAGAGGTTCTGGTTTCTACGCCGGAAAGTATAGCATCGCCGTCGGCAAAGCCTCTTATTTTATTATCAAAAGCATAAACTCCGTCAATAATAGCGGCGGCAACATATTTTGGCAGGCACTCCCTTACATTGGAAAGCCGGAAGCCTCCCTTTAGGTTTGGCTGTATCCGGCCAATTTCTGTTGACGGTCTGTTTTTTTCAAAATCCCGGAAAGTCTGGACGGGAATATTTCCCTGTCCAGCCAGAAAGGCCTGTTCTTCCCATTTTCTTTGAAAAGCAATGCCGGCCAATGGCCCTGCGCCACCATAATCCTCTGGCGTTACTGTAACAATTAAGGCTGCATTTGCATTTCTTTCATCACGTTTGTAATTGCTCATCCCATTCACTGCCAAATATCCCGGTTCTGAGGAGGCGTTGACAACAAAGCCCCCGGGACACATGCAAAAAGAATACACGCCCCGTCCGTTCCCGGCCTGATGAGTTAACTTATAATCTGCCGCCGGAAGCCTGCGAGCTGCTTCTCCATACTGCATCCGGCTAATCAGCTCCTGCTCATGCTCGATCCGCACGCCAATGGCAAAGGCCTTTGCCGCCATAGGAACCTTTCTTTTTTCAAGCATAGAGAAGGTATCCCTTGCGCTATGCCCTATGGCCAGCACAAGCATCTGGCATGGAAGCCATTCTTGGTGATTTAGTTCAATGGCTGCAAGCTTTCCTGCCTCTTCCCTTATATCGGTCAGCTGGGTAGAAAACCGGATTTCCCCGCCAAGGCGCAGAATTTCCTCCCGTATACCCCGGACCACCAGCCGCAGGCGGTCTGTCCCGATATGGGGCTTATTCATGTAGCAGATTTCCCTGGGAGCGCCAAACTTAGCAAAGGTTTCCAGCACATAGCGTCCTCTTCCCAGCTTGTCCTTTACCATGGTATTTAATTTCCCATCAGAAAATGTACCGGCTCCGCCCTCCCCAAAGGCTACGTTGGAGGATGGGTTCAGCTCTCCCTTTTGCCAGAAACGCTCTACAGAGCTTACTCTTTTTTCTATTTCCTCTCCCCGCTCTATTACCATGGGACGGTAGCCCTGCCTGGCAAGCTCCAGAGCGCAGAACATTCCAGCCGGACCAAAGCCTGCGATTACTGGTCTTTCCAAAAGCTTCTCCGTTCCCATGAAAAAAGGACGAGATTCCTTTTTCACAGCCGGCTCGATTCCTTTTATCCGTTTATTTTTCAAAACCTTTTCTTCTTTTACTAAAGCGGCCTCCACAATATAGCTGTAATGTATGTCTTCTTTTTTTCTGGCATCCAATGACCTTCGCAGAATGGAACAGCTCAGAAGCTCCTCTGGGGCTATTTTTAAGCGCCAAAACAGAGCTTTTCTGACAGCGGCCATTTCCCTTTCATAATCCTTTGTATCAATTTCCTCAATATTTATTTTTAACTGTGATATGCGTATCATAAGTTACCTCTTCCCGTCCGCCTTTTTTGTATCACTGGTTTTCCCCGCGGCAGTTCCTGCTAAAAATCCGGTAGACCAGGCCCATTGAAGGTTGTAGCCGCCGCAAATGCCGTCTACATCTAAAAGCTCTCCTGTCAAAAACAGTCCCGGCATTTTTCTGGATTCCATTGTTTCAGAACTTACTTCCGAAAGAGGAATTCCCCCCGCCGTTACCTGCGCTTGTTCAAATCCCCGGCTATCCTGAACAGAAAACCGGAGGGTTTTTCCACCCTTTTCCGCCAATACATCCGAAAGCTTTCTGTCAAAAAGGCCGTAGAGAAGCTCTTTTCTTTTTAAACCGGGATTTAGAAGCCTCAAGTCCTCTAAATAGGTCTCAAAGGCCTCCTGGGTAAGCTCCGGCAGAAAATCGACCAAAAGCTCTGTTTTTTTTCCTTCTGCCAGAACTTCGCATGCCCTGTGGCATAGCTGAAATACCGGAATGCCGGATACGCCGTAAGCAGCCAGCTGGATTTCTCCCGTTTCTTCCAGCGCAAAGGTTCCGTTTTCTAACAGGCATACACTGGCTCTGGCTCTTACTCCTGCCAGCCTGGGAAAATAAGGCTCCTTTGAAACAAGGCCGGTAAGCCCCGGATATAAAGCGGTAATCCTATGGCCTGCCGCCTGCGCCAAAGAATAGCTGCTTCCATCGCTCCCTAATGCAGGCGAGGCTTTTCCCCCCGCCGCCAAAATGACTCTCTTTCCTTCATAAACATATGTACTGGTTTCAACCCGAAAGCCTTCTCCAAAAGCTTCCAGACCCGTTACCTTTTCTTTACACTTTACCGTTACCCCAAGTCTGGCAAGCTCCCTTTGAAGCAGCCGCACCACAGACTCTGCCTGACCGGAGCGAGGATAATAATAGCCGTTTTTTTCCATTGGATAAATTCCAAGCTCCTGAAAAAAGGCTAAGGTTTCTGTTTTTCCGAACTGTTCCAGCACTGAAGAAACAAAAGCCTTATCCTTGGTATAGTAGCATTCTATGGCCTGATATTCGTTTGTAAAATTACACTTTCCATTCCCAGTTGCCAAAAGCTTCCGACCCGGCTTTTCCTCTTTTTCCAAAAGCATTACCCGGCTGCCCTGCCTGGCCGCGCAGATTGCCGCCATCATGCCCGAGGCTCCGCCGCCGATAACAATGACCTCTTTTTTGGCCGCCATCTTTCAACTCCCCCTTAGCTGGAATAATTTTCTAAAATCCCGTAAAGCTCCTCCTGATCCTTTACATAAATCCCATAATTCAGTTTCCGAAGCTCAGTTTCCGGCAAATGCTCCGCTGAAATACCCGTATATTCAAATACCGTTTTTTTATCGCTATAATACACGACAACCTCATTGTCAAAAAGAGCAATATAATATTCATATTTTACCTGGCCGCTGTCATAGGTCTTACGCAGCACCAGCTTGTCCGCAGAAAAGGACAAAAGCTCATAGGACAAAAGGCCCTTTTGGAATTCCTCCAACGGCAGCTCCTCCATATAAGCAGCCAGATAAGCAATCACCTCTTCCCGGTTTCTGCCAAGCAGCTCTTCCCGCTCGGAAAGCTTTTCTGTTGCTTTCTGCCCGGTTCCCATATCGTATGTTTCCAGGATGCACTGGGTTTCCGGCCAGACAATATCCTGTTTTCTGGTGTCTACCTGTTTGATTCTTTCTGCCTCTATAATATTGCTGTGCTTTCTTGTACGTTCTACGGTTCTTTGATAGCTGTAAAAATACGCCGCCGACAAAATTCCTGCGGTAAGAAAAAAACTAAAAATATAGAGAAATATCCTTTTCATGATTTGACCTCATTTCATAAAATGTCTATTTTCTAGTATTTCCAGTTTTTTCTTATCTATTCTATTCGCTGATGCTCAGGTTTTCCAGACGATAGGTCGGATACAGGGCGATATAGGTTTTCCCCTGGTTTATCTTTAAAAGCTTTCCATCCTTGTCCAGATACCGCATAGCCTTTCCGGCTTCATTTTTCTCCCAGGTAATTTCCTGCGCCTTGCCGTTACTGATATAGTAGCCTTTTCCAGAAGCATTTTCAAATTTGATGGTCTGGTAGCCGTTTTTGTCAATATTCGCTTCCTCTACCAACTGGATAATAATATTTTTAAAAGCCAGCTGCTCCTTTGTATTGGCATCCAGGTGGGCGGCTCCAAACTGTCCCCGGTAATACAGGCCTTCTTCCTTCTTATATTCAAAAAACGGAGTAGTATAATGGGAAAAACCCAGTTTAATTGTCTTCGCTTTCTCTCCTGAAATCTTTGTATCTTCCTCATAAAAATTGAAATGCCGGCACAAATCCTTTCGGTACTCCGTCCGGTAATCCTTTATCTGTCTGCCCTTAAAAATTCCCTCTGCGCTAGCGAAAGCATTGTGGGGAGCCTTTACATTTTTATCCCGGTAAAATACCGTGGTTCCCACAGCCTCTAATCCGCTTAAATTATCTACCTTAAGCTCTGCAATTTTATTCAAAGCATATTTTGTCTGACCAAAATGGACAAAAATAGCGTCATATTCATCCGCTACGCTTACAAAATAATGCCGGGCACTGCGGACAGAGCCAATCCGGCCGGAGGAAGGCTTTTCTATAATGCCCATAAGACGGGTAATACCTCCCTCTGCCAAAGCCTCATATAAAACAGAAGCCTCTGAAATTCCGCTTTGAGGATTTGCATAGGAAATGTTATTAAACATAACTGCATAAGGCCGGAGACAGGCCTCTTCCTTGGAAACCCACAGACCTGTTAAAGGACTTTGCTCCTCTCCTTCATGCGCTTCTTCCTCCAGTTCAGGAGTCGTTTCCACCGGCTCCGGCGTTTGTGTGACGGGAACCGGCGTCGGCTCTGCTTCTACTGTTATGCCGTCCTCTTTTTTCTGACATCCCGTTAAAAGAGCTGCTAAAATAAGAAGCCAAAAACATTTTATAAAAAAACCCTTCATAATCCCTTTCCTCACTCTCGTTTTATTCCCAGCTTGTCCAGAATAAGCCTCTGCTTTTTCTCCATCGCCAGCCGTTCTTCCTCTTCCATATGGTCATAGCCGCATAAATGCAAAACGCTGTGGGTGATTAAAAAAGCCAGTTCCCTTTCCAGGGAATGACCGTATTCCTCTGCCTGCTCTCTGGCGCGCTCTATGGAAACCATAATGTCCCCTAAAAGCAACTCTCCGGTTTCTGGATGGAAGCAGTCGGGACGTTCCTCCAAAAAATCAAAATTTCCGGGCATCTCATATTCCACCATAGGAAAGGATAATACGTCGGTTGCTCTGTCTATCCCCCGGAATTCCTTATTTACCTGATGAATTTCCTCATTATCCGTTAAAACCACGCTGACCTCTGCTTCATAGGGACAGCCTTCCTCTTCCAGACTGGCGGAAATTACCTGTTTAATCAGTTCCTCATAATCAAACTCCAGCTTATCCATACTTTCCCATTCTAATTGTATTGTCATCTATTTTCTCCCTTGCTATACTCCTTTTTAAAAAAATCTTTGAGTTTTCTATAGCTTTGTATATCCATGCCTGATTCATCCAGGGTTCCTTTTGCCAGCCTTATATCAAAAATCTGCTCAATCAGCTTTTCTGCCGATACCTGAGCCTTCTTATCCTTCTGTCCTTTATCCATATACTCAATCGTAGAAACAATGCTGTCTGTAAGCATTACCACAGCCGCTTCCACACTTTGAGGTTTTTCGTATTTAGAATTGTGCTGGCAGATAATATCAACTACAGTATCTGGAAAACCATGAGCCTTCCCAAGCTTAACTCCCTCCACGATATAATCCTGTCCCTGGATTCTCCCTATTTCGTGATAAAGCCCTCCTGCTTGCGTAATCTTATCGTTGCAGCCAATACATAAGGCGGCGTCTTGAGCCAGGCTGCTTATGCGGAGGGAATGACTGTACAAGCTCTGGGAATAAGCAAACAGTTTTTTCCGCAACGGAAAGCTTTCTGCTAAAATTTTATCCAGAGCCTCATTATAGCTTTTTTCATTTCCATCCTTCTTTTTTTCCTCCTCCTTACGCCCCGGACGCAAAAAATATAAAACTACTGCTACAGCTCCTGTAGATGCCAGAGAATACCAGGTATTTTTATTCCAGGTCCGGCTCCAGGAAAAATTATTCTGAATCAGAAACAGGGTGGCGTTAGATGAAAGAGCAATCGCCAATATATAGGCAAAGCTTGCCAGGGTTGTCAAATATCTTGCCAGACCGCAAAGAATAATCCCTATCAGGCCGTAAAAAAGAAAGCCCTCCATGCCATAGCCATACAGACTGCAAAGAAGATAAGACAAAATTCCATGCATAGCAAGACCCAAATAAGGATGCAGGTAAAGGGCGGCAATCCCGCTCCCTAGCATCCACCAGTTAAAAAGCCACGCTTCCTGCGCCAGACTAATTGCAAGAATCGAAAACAGCCAGCCGGCGGCTCCTATAAAAAACTGCCTTTTCGTAAAAAGCGGCCGGAACTTCTCTGCCCTCATCACAGCCCCCATTACCAAAACCATAACGGCCGTCATAGCATAAGGCTTTAAAAGTTCCTGCCAGGTTTTATTTCCGAGGATTATTAAACCGGCCATAGCGCCAAAGGTTCCGGCCAGCAAAAAAAGACTGAAAAAATCTCTTTCCCGTTTCATCGTTTCTTCTCATTTCTGTACTGCTTTTTGTACGTCGTGCTTTTTTTCTGCTCCTTGCTTTCATAGGCATCGTAGGCTTTTACAATTTTTTGCACCAGAGGATGCCGTACCACATCCTGGCTGGTAAGATAAGAAAATCCAATATCCTCAATTTTATCCAAAACCTTAATCGCCTGTTCCAAACCGGAGCCTGTATTTCCTGGAAGATCCTTTTGAGTCAGGTCTCCGGTAATAATTACCTTAGATCCAAAGCCAATCCGAGTTAAAAACATTTTCATCTGGGCAGGCGTCGTATTCTGCGCCTCGTCCAGAATAATAAAGGCATTGTCCAGAGTACGCCCCCGCATATAAGCCAGAGGCGCTACCTCAATCAGACCCTTTTCCGCATTTTTTGCGTAACTGTCCGGCCCCATAATCTGATACAGAGCATCATATAAAGGCCGGAGGTAGGGGTCTACCTTGCTCTGTAAATCTCCCGGCAAAAATCCCAGCTTCTCTCCCGCTTCAATTGCCGGACGCGTCAGAATAATACGGCTGACCTCGTCGTTTTTAAAGGCCTTAATCCCCATAGCCATAGCCAGATAGGTTTTTCCTGTTCCTGCCGGCCCGATACCGAACACGATCATTTTTTTTCGGATTAAATCTACATATTTTTTCTGTCCCAAGGTCTTTGGTTTAATTGGCTTTCCTTGAATCGTATGACAAATTAAATCCTCATCAATGGCAAGAAGAGAGCTTTCCTTATCCTCCAGGCACAAAGACAGGGCGTAGGTTACATTCTGCTCCTGTATCTGCGTTCCCCGGCCAGAAAGCTCCAAAAGCGTTTCAAACACGCTCTTTGCCCTGGTGACGCGGATACCGTCCCCAAGGATTTTTAACTGCCCGTCTCTTGATACAATGGTTACATTTAAATTTCTTTCTATTAGCTTTAAATAAGCGTCAAACTCTCCGAACACATTTCGTTCATGCTCTGCCGGTATATCAATAATTGTCTCCACTATGCTCATCAGTTTCTATGTTCCTCCACTCGCTGTCTGCAATTTTCCGGTAAGTGCGTACTGGCTCCGACACATACAGCTTGCCGGCCGCAATGCACTTTTTAGCCGTTATGGTAAGCTTTACCTGATTGTCCAGAACCTGTATCTCCTTCTCTTCCAGCTCTTTTAAATAGGCTGAAAACCAGGCGTTGGCAATCTTGGTCGCCTCTTCTTTGGAATATATGGCGTCCTTCCATATAAACTCCCGATATTCCACCTCTACTACCTCAAAGGGAGGCTTCCAGAGGCTTCTTTCTCCTATTATATCATAATGTTTCCAATTTTCCAAAGAAATTAACGGATTCTGAAAAGAAATTTCATAACCCGGACAGCGAAGAATATATTTCTTTTTTACTTTTCCAGTGTATTCTTTCTTTTTATAGTGGAGAGGGTATTCCTGACGATAGGTAAACCAGGTGTTTAAATAAATATCTCCATCCGCCTCTACAGCTTCTTTTCGCACCAGCAGGTCATTGTCCCCTACAATGTCGATTACGCCGTTTATCAAAATATCCCCGGCGGACACCTGGTCGCCTTTTCGGACGGTAAGAGTCCCTTTTCGTACAATAACCGAAGCGATCTGTCCATCTGCGGGGGCGACCAGATGGGCGGGCGCGCCCTCTTCTTCTTTTTCCTTTGCAAGGTTGGTTTCTTTAATACGGATAAACATCCTGGTTCCTTTTATTTCTGCAGAAACCCAGCCGATGTCCTTGTATTCCTTCCGCATAGCCTCTTCAATCGCCGTACAGTCAAGGACAGCCTTTCTCGTCCCGGGCTTCACCTCTATCGTTTTCAGATATTTTTTTAAAGCAACCTCCGTATGGGTATACTGCCCCTCAATCTCAATAGACCAGATAAACAAAGAATACAGGTAGACCAAACAGCAAAAAAGCAGCCCTCCCAGCCAAAGCCCGACTCTGGGCCAAAACCGCCGGATTAAAAAAGGCAGGCCCTTCCTTTTTTTTATCCGGGGTCTTGTCTTTGTTTTCCGCACAATAGGACGGAGCCTTTTGTAGTCCTGCACGGACATAGAAAAGAGGTAGCCCTCATCTTTCCTTTCTACATTCCATATTCTTATCTTCCTGGCACTGCACAGATTCAGAAAACGTTCCGGGAAATATCCATGGATTACCACCCGCACATAGCCCAGGCACCATGTTACAATCCGTTTTAACACGCCATCACCTCTTGTTTTATGTTTTTGGATTCCCGTAATTTATCTGGTAAATGGTTCCTGTAATCTTCATGGCATCTTCCGTATAATAATTAATATTCAAAGACTTCCCCTCAATATGTATTCTCCCGGTTTTGGTCTGAATCCGTATTTCATCCCCGGTATATTCTATAATATTCCGGTAATTTTCCAGATACAGCTCTCTCTGGCCAATAACAGTTAAAACTGGCGCCCCTGCCAGAATATCGCCGGGTAAATGTATCATGTCGGAAATCTGCTCCATATGGCGGACTGTTTTCTCTCTCATAAAGCCTCCCAAAAAACAGGGTACTATTGATATTTTATGCAGGAGAAAGGAAAAAGTTCACTCCAAAAGCTTCTTTTCCAACGAAAAAGGACTGTTACAATTTCTGTAACAGTCCAAATTTTAGTATTCTTATTAGAATTTACGTTTACGAGCAGCCTCAGATTTTTTCTTACGTCTCACGCTTGGCTTCTCATAATGCTCTCTTTTACGAATCTCCTGTTGAATACCTGCCTTCGCGCAGTTTCTTTTGAACCTGCGGAGTGCACTATCTAAAGTTTCGTTTTCTTTTACGATAACATTTGACATAGTCTCACACCTTACCTCCCTCCAGTTGTGAATTGTGCTCATACAACTGTACGGGTATTTTAGCACTACTAAAATTATAAATTGGAGAACCCTCTCTGTCAAGTATTTTTTGCCCTTTTTTGGAATTTTTAATCAAGCTTTTTAAATTTTTTTAAGCTCTTCTTCTATTTTATCTGTCCTTCCACAATTTCCTTCGCTTTTGCCAGGGCCGCTTCCATACCGGATGGATTCTTTCCTCCGGCCTGAGCCATATTCGGCCGTCCGCCTCCGCCTCCGCCTACCAGGGAAGCTACCTCCTTAATCAGGTTCCCTGCGTGAGCGCCGGCCTTGATTGCCCCGTCCGTTGCCATAGAAATCAGGCTGACCTTTTCATCCTTTGCAGAAGCTAGAAGAACCACGCCGTCTCCTAATTTCTCCTTCAAAGAATCGCCCAGAGAGCGAAGCTCATTCATATCCACATTTTCAAGCTTAGCAGCCAGAAGCTTAATTCCCTTAATTTCTACAGCCTTCGCCATAACGTCGCCAAGGGCGTCCTTTGCCGCCTGAGCTTTTAGCTTCTGGTTTTCCCCATGAAGCTGCTTTATTTCCTCCTGCATAGCCTCAATTTTCTTTACAAGTCCAGAAGGCTCTGTTTTTGCTGCCTTAGCCGCTCCATAAAGCTCCTCCTCCAGATGGCTGTAGTAATCAAAAACAGCCTGAGAAGTCAGGGCTTCAATTCTTCTTACGCCGGCCGCAATGCCGTTTTCAGAAACAATTTTAATAGCGGTAATCGCAGCCGTATTTGATACATGGGTACCGCCGCAAAGCTCAACGCTGAAATCGCCCATTTTAACAACGCGGACCTTATCTCCATACTTTTCACCAAACAAAGCCATAGCTCCTGTTTTCTTAGCCTCGTCCAGGGACATCTCCATTGTTTCTACATTCAGTCCCTTACTGATTTCCTCATTTACCATGCTTTCTACCTTAGCGATTTCTTCCTTGGTCATGGCAGAAAAATGAGTAAAATCGAAGCGGAGCCGGTCTGCAGCTACATAAGAACCAGCCTGTTCTACATGGGTTCCCAATACAGTACGTAAAGCTTTCTGTAAAAGATGGGTTGCACTGTGGTTTTTGCAGGTGTCCCTGCGGTTTTTCGCACATACGGACAAAGAAGCGGTATCTCCGGTTTTTATCATGCCTTTTACCATTTTTCCCACATGGCCGATTTTCTCGCCCTGGAGCTTTATAGTATCCTCTACGGCAAACTCGCCTTCGGCGGTTCGGATAACTCCAATATCGCCCTGCTGTCCGCCCATGGTAGCATAAAAAGGAGTTTCCTTTACAATCACAGTTCCGGCTTGTCCATCGGACAGAGCCTCTACCACCTCTTCCTCTGTTGTAAGCACCGTAATCTCTGATTCATGCTCCAAACGGTCATAGCCTACAAATTTGCTGGAAATAGAAGGGTCAATGGACTGGTATACCGTAACGTCAGCGCCCATATAATTTGTTGTTTTTCTGGCCGCCCTTGCTTTTTGCCTCTGTTCCTCCATTGCTGCCTGGAAGCCCTTTTCATCAAGGCTCAGCCCCTTTTCCTCCAGAATTTCCAGCGTTAGGTCGACCGGAAAGCCATAGGTATCATAAAGCTTAAAGGCATCCTCTCCGGCCAGAACCTTTCCGCCGGATTTTTGAAGCTCCTCTTCCATCTCAGCCAGAATAGAAAGCCCCTGGTCAATGGTTTTATAGAATTTCTCCTCTTCCTCGCTCAATACTTTAAAAATCATATCCTTCTTTTCAAACAGCTCTGGATAACCGTCCTTGCATTCTTCAATTACCGTATTACAGAGCTTTGCCAGGAAGTTTTCCTGAATCCCCAAAAGCCTTCCATGACGGGCGGCGCGGCGCAGAAGCCGGCGGAGCACATAGCCTCTTCCCTCATTAGAAGGCATGATACCGTCGGAAATCATAAAGGTACAGGACTTAATGTGATCCGTAACAATACGAAGGGAAACATCTTTTTCATGGTCAGCCTGATACTCTGTG
>CATKYY010000072.1 GCA_949841225.1 uncultured Acetivibrio sp. | reverse complement strand
AAACGGCAGAGATTGTTTTATTGTCGATAATCTTCCCTGCCAATATCATTTCCGTAATCTCCGCTATAGAATAACGCTCCACATGAATAAATTCGTCCTCATCCAAATTTTGCTTGGAAGGCCGAAGCTGGTCGGCATAATAGATACCTATCTTCTCATTGCAAAAGGCTACCGTTGTATAAACGTCAAACAAATGCCCTACGTTCTCTAAATCGGCGGCATAGCCGGTTTCCTCTTCCATCTCCCTGGCCGCGCAGGTTTTCATATCCTCGCCAGGATTTAATCCGCCGGCGGGAATTTCCAGCGTATAGTCGTCCGCGGCATTTCTCCATTGGCGCACCAATAAAATTTTCCCGTCTTCATCCACAGGTACAATCGCCGCCGCTCCCTTATGAGAAATAAAATCCCATTTCGCCATATTTCCGCTTGGCGTTTCTACATAATCCGTGTAAAAATCAACAATAGCCCCAGAATGGCTTAATTCTCTTTTTATGCGTTTAAATTCTTCCATTTCAGACCTCTTTTCTCTGCCCGCTATTTCATAGCCTCTGCAAAATCCTTCAAAACTCTGCAAAGGAGATCATACAACCGTTTCGTTGAAGAAATAGAAAGCCTCTCCTCTGTTGTATGGATATTCTTCATATCCGGCCCTATGGAAATAATATCCATATCGCCCATTTTTTCTGCCAGAATACCGCATTCCAGCCCTGCATGGATAGCTTCTATTTTAACTGGCCGTCCAAACATTTCCTGGCACGCCGCCCCGTAAATCTCCCTGAGCCGGGAATCCTTTTTATACTCCCAGCCAGGATATTCTCCGTCGTAGGAATAGCTTCCCCCCAGCTGCCTAGTAAGGGCGCAAAGCTTATCGCTCATATAAAATTTATAAGAAGCCTGGGAGCTTCTTACTCCATATACAAAATGGTAAGCCCCGTCCGCATAATAAAGTTCTCCCAAATTTAAAGAGCTTTCCACCAGTCCTTCAATATTCGGGCTCATAACCTGAATGCCATTCGGCGTATCCATAAGCATACATAAAATCCGCTGTCTGGAATCCGCATCCAGGCAGGCGTACTCCTTTTCCTCTCCCTGGACTGTCACAACCGCCAAATCCGGCTCATTGCTCCTGCATTCATTTTTATACTTCTCCGCCAGGAATTTGACCTCATTTAAAACCTGATAGCTGTCCTCTTCCTTTACTAAAAGCTCTGCCGAAGCTTCCCGCGGAATTGCATTCTGTTTTAAGCCGCCCTGGAGGGAAATAATGTCAAAGGACTGTTTCCTCAAATCATACAAAAGCCTCCCTAAAAGAATATCGGCATTGACTCTGTTCTTATCAATCTCAGCGCCGGAATGACCGCCTAAAAGACCTTTTACTGTAACCGTCAGCTTCTTCCCAGCCTTCCTCTCTAAAGCTACCGGAATCGCGCAATGGGAAGTCATGCCGCCCGCGCAGCTTACCAGCAGAGTATCCTCATTCTCAGAGTCAATATTTATCATATATTTTCCTTCTAAATCCGAGGTATCCAGCGCCGACGCCCCTAAAAGGCCAACCTCTTCATCCGTAGTAATAACGACCTCCAACGGCGGATGCAAAAGACTGTCGTCCTCCAAAATAGCAAGAGCATAAGCAACGGCAATGCCATCGTCGCCGCCAAGGGTAGTATCCTTTGCCGCCAGAAAATCCTCTTCCACATAAAGCTTTAAGCCGTCCTTTAAAAAATCATGGTTTGATTCCTTTACCTTTTCACACACCATATCCATATGGCCCTGCAGAATCAGAGCCGGACAGCCTTCATAACCAGGAGACGCCGGTTTTTTTATAATAATGTTAAAAGCTTCGTCCTGACGGAAGAAAAGCCCCCTGCTTTTTGCAAAATCTGCCAGGTAGTCGCTGATTTCCTTACAATTCCCTGAACCCCTTGGAATCTTGCTGATTTCCTCAAAATAATAAAATATTTTCTTATAATCAATATCCTGTAACACCATGTTTCGCCTCATTTCTGCACTATTCTTTGTGCAAATTAAAAATTTTAATTTTTAAAACTGTGAATCGGCGCAGGAATTCTGCCGCCCCGGTTTACAAAATCCCCGCAGCCAAAAGGATTAACCGGCATAATCGGCGCATAACCCAAAAGACCGCCAAATTCCGCCGTATCTCCTACGGTTTTCCCTATCACCGGAATCACCCGAACCGCCGTAGTTTTCTGATTTACCATGCCAATCGCCATTTCATCAGCAATCAGCCCGGCAATGGAAGAAGCCTTCGTATCGCCGGGTATAGCGATCATATCCAGGCCTACCGAACATACGCAGGTCATAGCCTCCAGCTTTTCCAAAGTAAGAGCGCCTTCCTTTACGGCGTCAATCATGCCCTGGTCCTCGCTGACCGGAATAAAAGCTCCGCTTAAGCCGCCTACATAAGAAGAAGCCATAACTCCTCCCTTTTTCACCTGGTCGTTTAAAAGAGCCAAAGCCGCCGTTGTCCCCGGCGCGCCTGCCCGCTCCAGACCCATAACCTCAAAGATTTCCGCAATACTGTCGCCTATGGCCGGCGTCGGAGCCAGAGATAAATCTATAATGCCAAAAGGAATATTAAGCCTTTTGGATGCTTCCTGAGCCACCAGTTGGCCTACCCTGGTTATTTTAAAGGCCGTTTTCTTTACAGTTTCGCAAAGGGCGCCAAAATCAGCTCCCCGCACTTCCTCCAGAGCTGTTTTTACAACGCCGGGACCGCTAACGCCTACATTAACAACGGCATCCGATTCTGTAACCCCGTGAAAAGCTCCCGCCATAAAAGGATTGTCGTCCGGCGCGTTGCAAAATACGACCAGCTTGGCGCAGCCAAGAGAATCTTTTTCTTTTGTAAGCTCTGCCGCATCCAGAATAATATCTCCTAAAAGCCTTACTGCATCCATATTGATACCGGCCTTGGTAGAACCTACGTTTACAGAGCTGCAAACCCGCTCCGTTTCCGCTAAAGCTCTTGGAATAGAAAGAATCAGGTTTTTATCGCTTTTTGTCATACCCTTTGGCACCAGGGCGCTATAGCCGCCAATAAAATTAACGCCTACGGCCTTCGCCGCCTTGTCCAGAGTTTTCGCGATGGTTATAAAATCCTCCGGCGAATGGCAGGCGCAGGCGCCGACAATGGAAATAGGAGTAACTGAAATCCGCTTATTTACAATCGGTATCCCGTACTCCCTTTCAATTTCCTGTCCCACCTTTAAAAGATCCTTCGCTACAGTCGTGATTTTATCGTATATTTTTTCATTTACCTTTTCCAGGTCGCCGTCCGCACAGTCCAACAGGCTGATACCCAGCGTAATGGTTCTTACGTCCAGGTTTTCCTGCTCTATCATTTTATTTGTTTCAAAAACCTCGCCTATATTAATCATACGTTCCTCCATCAAATCCGGTGCATTTTATTAAAAATATCCTCATGCTGGACCTTAACTGTACAGGAAAGAACCTCTCCCATCTTTTCCAGCTCCTCCGCCCAGATATGGAATTCCTTTTCTGCTTTATTTCCGTCTACAATCATCATCATATTAAAATAACCGGATACAATGGTCTGGCTAATATCCAGAATATTAATGGAATTTTCTGCCAGATAGGTGCAAACCCTTGCGATAATACCAACGCTGTCCTTTCCAACTACTGTAATAATTGTCTTTTTCATTCTCTATTTCCTTTCGCGAAATCATTTTATGTACATTAAACAGATACCAGCCGCGAAGGCTCGTCCCTGTTCGCCACCCAGATACGAAGCTTTTCCGACGGCAGCAGGCCGTCTTGCTCCAGCTCATACCGGACCGTTTCATAAGCCAGCTCTGGATAATTATTTTCTTTACTCAAATGCCCCAAAAAAATATACCGCAATCCGCTTCGGGCCAGGCCGCACAAAAGACGGCCGGAGTTATCATTGGATAAATGGCCTCTGTCTCCCAAAATCCGCCGTTTCAGCGCGTAAGGGTAGGCGCCCACCTGAAGCATATTAATATCATGGTTCGCTTCCAGCAAAAGAATCTCGCAACCCTCCAGCCGGGAAATAATATAGTCGTCATAGGTGCCTAAATCCGTTGCGACGCCGGCCTTATGGCCTTGGTATTCAAACGTATAGCATACCGGATTTCTGGCGTCATGAGGAATGGAAAAGGGATTCGCCTTCAGCTCTCCCAGATACACCGGCTTGTCCGGCAAAACCTCATGAAACAGGCCTTCTTCAATTTCTCCCATATTTTTCGCCTGACGGATTACGGCTAAGGTTTCCTTCGTTCCATAAATCGGAATATGATACCTTCTGGAAAGCACTCCAAGTCCGCTGATATGATCGGAATGCTCATGAGTAACAAAAATTCCCTTTATCTCTTCCGGCTCTACGCCGATACTCAAAAGGCCGTCTACAATTCTCTTTTTGCTGATTCCCGCATCCACTAAAACCTTTGTCTGCTCTGTTCCAACGTAAACGCAGTTTCCACTGCTTCCGCTGGCTATACTGCATAGTTCCATGCTTAACTATTCCTTCCAATAAATTTCAATTTCTGCCCCCGGCTCTACCGGCGCAGTAAAGTCTACCTCCTGCCCATTCAGCTTTTTTACTAAACCGGAGCCTTTTGCTTCCGACAGGTCAAAGTCATAAAAATCCAAAATATCCACCAAAATATAGGACGGCTTGTTTTTAAGGGTTATAAACGTTCCATTTACCGTTACCGGAATTGTTTTTGGCTCCGGCTTTTTCTTTTCCACCGTTTTTTCAGCCTCTGTCAAGACTATTTCCGGCAGCTCGCTGGAAATAGTAAAGTTTTCATACACCCTTTCTCCCAAGTCCGCCAGAATATTATTGATATAGTACTCCCCATCCAAAGGCAGGTCCATAAACTCAAGAACCTGTTTTAAGGTATAGTAGTTGAGTATTTCAATGGAATCCTCATTTTGAATGCTGTAATATTCCGAAACCAGCTCTTCTCCCACCTTAACAAACTTCGGACAGATAATATTCTTCCCATTAAAAGTAAATTCTATCGTACCCTTATATTCCGGCAGCTGGCGGATTTCATAAACGGCGTCCCTTCCTACCGTAGAAAAGGTAATCTCAATCTGGTCGTTGGCTTCAATTTCACTGCCAAGGCTGGCCGGCCGGCCATTTAAGGAAACTGCCGCCGCCTCTCCCTGCTCGCCCCGGACCATCCGCTGCTTTCCATTCACATAAAATTCCAGCGGCTTCCCTCTTCTAGGAAACAAAAGCTCATTTTGGATTCCCATCTGCATAGCCGCGTCCACAATCGTAAGACGGTCGTTATCATAAAGCTTTACCCGTTCCCGGTTCACCGTTACAAAAATAAAATTATTCTTCTGTTCATAATAATTAAGGCAAATACCAATCGGCGTTACTAAAAGGGAATCCTTTTCCGTCTCCTGCATAAAATCTACCTGGCCTAAGACTTCTTCTCCCCGAAGAGCGACCCGTTCCTTTAAAATGCCTAAATAGCCTGCTAAAGAACCAGTAAAGCCGGGAACCTTCCCGCCGCCGCCCACAATAAAAACAGCGCTGACAGATTTTCCGCCGTTTAACTCCCGGATTTTAGACGCTATATTTTTCGTGATATTCTCCATGGCGGGCCTGATTTTCGCCGCCAGGCTTTTACCTTCTATCCTCTGGCTAAGCCCCATAACGTCTACATACGAAATCTGTTTTTTTCCGCATTCCTTCTTAATCTCTTCTGCCGTCTGGAAATCCGTCAGACATTCCTTCGCAATAGTCTCCGTTATCTCATCCCCTGCAAAAGGAATCATCCCATAGGCGATTACAGCCCCATCCTTGGTTATGCATATATCAGAGGTTGCGGCTCCCACATCCACCAAAGCAATATTTGAAAGCCGGAATTTTTCTGGAATCGCCACATTAATAGCTGCAATCGGCTCCAGAGTAAGATTCGCCACATACAGCCCGGCCCTCTCAACCGAACGGTACAAACCGTCAATCACCTCGTCCGGCAGGAAAGTAGCCAAAAGCTCCGCGCTTATTTTATTTGCCTTATGCCCTTCCAAATTGCTGATTGGATAGTCGTTCAAGTAATACTTAATCACGCTGTAGCCCACGCAATAATAGCTGGTTTCCCCGGCCTTTGTATTTTCCCGCATAATCTCATAGGCTTTTTCCACGCCAAGCATATTCAGGGAATAAATATGCTCGTCCGTAACAAAGGTTTCTTCCTGGAATTCATGGTCGGCAGATACGGTAATCGTTTTTAGCACGCGCCCCGCCGCTGCAATACACACATCCGTAAGCGGCCTGTCTATCATCATTTCCAGCTTCCGCCGGACAATACCTATCGTTTCTGAAACTCTGGCAATATCATGAATCTGACCGTCCAGCATGGCCCGCGTATCGTGCTCCCGCACCGCCTGGGCAACTACGCGGAAGCGTCCCGCCCTGTCTTTATATCCAACAGTACCAACGATGCTCCTAGTACCAATATCCAGCCCAAATACCAAATTATCGGGATATTTTATTCCTTCCATCGTTTATCCCCTTTCAACCTTTTTCTCTATTTCCGCATTGCCTTTTGCGCTTTTTCTCCTTATTTCATACCTAAATATTTCATATATGACCAGGATAATTATAGCATACCGGCCTATATTCTTCCAGTAAAAATTTCCCTAAGCCTTTCCTTCAGCTCTTCTTTCCCGCCGTTATTAAGGATTTGCACATCTGCCTGCCGCTCCAGCTCCTCCTTTCCCATCTGCCGGGCCATAATGGATGTAAGCTTTTCCTCCGAATAGCCGCGGGAAGCCTTAAGCCGCTCCAGCCGCGCCTTATAATCAGCCGTTACTACCCATATTTCATCGCACAGCTCACGGTATCCGCTCTCCAGTAAAATAGCCGACTCCAAAACGGCAAGGGAGCGCCCTTCTTTCTCCGCCCTCCTTAAAAGCTCCTCCGTCCTTTCTCTTACAAAGGGATGAATCAGCCCATTTAAGGCCGCCAGCTTGTCCGGTTCAGAAAATACCATATCTCCCAGCCTTTTTCTGTCAATAAGCCCTTTTTCATCTAAAATTCCCTCGCCAAACAAGGTTATAATCTCCCGAAAGGTTTTACTGCCCTGTTCCATGGCAAGATGGCCAAGCTCATCCGCTATGATAACATAGGCCCCCCATTCTTCCTCTAATATTTTGGCCAGCGTAGATTTTCCGCACCCTACGCCCCCGGTAAGCCCTATAACTTTCATATGCCCGCTCCCTCTGTTACTTCGCATCATACCAGCTTTTTCCCTCGTTTACATCCACCTCCATCGGAATAGAAAGGTTTGCGGCATGCTGCATTTCCTCTACTAAAATCTGTTTTACCTCTTTGATTTCCTCTTCCTTCGTTTCAATTAAAAGCTCATCATGAATCTGCAAAATCAACTGGGATTCCAGCTTTTTCTCCTTCAGGGCCTCATTCACCCGAATCATGGCAATTTTAATAATATCGGCCGCCGTACCCTGGATAGGAGAATTCATAGCAACCCGCTCGCCAAAAGAACGCTGCATAAAATTGTTGGAATGAAGCTCTGGTATCGGCCGCCGTCTGTGGAAAATGGTTTCCACATAACCGTCGTTTTTTCCTTTTTCTACCAGTCCGTCCAAAAACAGCTTAATCCCCGGATAGGTTTTAAAATAATTCTTTATATACGTCTCTGCTTCTTTCTTTGTAATATTTAAGTCCTGCCCCAAGCCAAAGGAACTGATCCCATAAACAATACCGAAATTTACGGCCTTTGCATTTCTCCTCTGAAGCGGCGTCACCTCCTCCAACGGCGTATGGAACACTAAAGAAGCCGTTGTCTGGTGAATATCCTGGGCCTCCCGGTAAGCCTCAAGGAGCTTTTTATCCTCAGACATATGAGCCAGCACCCGAAGCTCAATCTGGGAATAATCCGCATCTAAAAATACATATCCCGGCTTAGGAATAAAAACCTTGCGGATTTCCCTACCCAGTTCCATACGAATAGGGATATTTTGCAGATTCGGCTCCGTACTGCTGATTCTGCCTGTAGCCGTTACCGTCTGGTTAAATTTCCCATGAATCCGCTGGTCCGACTCCCTGATATAAGCCGCCAGCCCGTCTGCATAAGTGGACTTTAACTTCGTGAGCTGCCGGTATTCCAAAATCAGATTAATTACCGGGTCTTCGCACTTTAATTTTTCCAAAACCTCAGCCGAGGTAGAATAGCCTGTTTTTGTCTTTTTCCCAAAGGGCAGCTTCATCTTTTCAAAAAGAATCACTCCAAGCTGCTTTGGAGAATTAATATTAAAGGTCTCTCCAGCCAGCCTGTAAATTTCTGTTTCCAGAAAATGAATCCTGCCTGCCAAACGCTCTCCATAGGCCTGAAGCTCCTCCTTATTCACCATAACGCCCCGCGTTTCCATATCGTAAAGGGTATAAACCAACGGCATTTCTATTGTTTCAAATAAGGAAAGCATCTGAGTCTCCAAAAGCCCCTTTCGGATAGCTTCCCTTCCTCCAAAGGCAGCGTACGCCTCATAACAAAGCAAAGTAAACGCCTTCTCTGGCTCCTCCTGCAGCGTCTTACCCACACGCATCTTCCCCAAAAGCTCTCCCTGGGAAGGCAGGGTAAGCCCCATATAATCTCTTCCTACATCGTCATAATAATAAGTTTCTTTTAAAGGATTTAACAAATATGCCCCGACCGCCAGGTCAAATACCTTGTCGCGGCTGCAAAAAGGCAAACAGGAAAGCTTTTCCTTTAAATCAAAAATACCTATTTCCCGGCCCTTTTCCCTGGCCTCTAAAAGCGTTTGCCAAACCATCTCCAAAATCTCCTGCTTTTGGTTCACGCAGGCCGCCGTCCTTTTTCCATTACTAATGCCGACAGCCAAGAGCTTTCCTTCTTCTGCTATGCAAGAAATACCAAATTCCCCTTCGATTTCCTCCAGCAGTCTTTTCGCCGTCTCCTTGTCCTCCAAAAGAACAAACTCCTGTTCCAGGCTGTCGTCCCTTGCCATATCGCTGTTAAAACGGCTCAAAATACTTTTAAATTCCAGCCTTTTCACCAGTCCAAAGGCTTCCTCGGTATAAAGGCTGCCTATCTTCCCCTCCGAAAGCTCATAATCAATCGGAGCATTTGTATCAATAGTCGCCAGCCTTTTACTTAGTACCGCCAGATCGTAATTTTCCCGCAGAGATTCTCTTGCTCTTAAAGGCTTTACCTCCTCAATATGGGCATAGGCGTTTTCCACGCTCCCAAACGCAGCGATAATACTGGAAGCCCGTTTCTCCCCAATCCCCGGGACACCAGGAATATTATCAGAAGAATCCCCCATCAGTCCCTTCAAATCAATAATCTGCGCCGGAGTCACTCCATATTTTTCAACCACCTGCTCCGTATTATAATCCTCAATCTCCGTCCCTCCCATTTTTGTTTTGGGAATACGGATTTTAACCTTATCCGACGCCAGCTGCAAAAGGTCTCTGTCCCCCGATACTAAAGAAACCAAAAAGCCTTCCTTTTCCGCTCTTTTGGCAATCGTTCCTAAAATATCGTCCGCTTCATAGCCCTCCTTTGTCACAACCCGGACTCCCATAGCGCGCAAAAGCTCCTTCAACGGCTCTACCTGTTCATAAAGCTCCCCCGGCATTGGCTTTCTGGTGCCCTTATACGCCCCGTACATTTCATGGCGGAAGGTTTTCGCGCTTACATCAAAGGCTACCGTCAAATAATCGCAGCCCTCCTCCTCCAAAATCTTAAACATAATGTTTAAAAACCCATAAATACCATTGGTGTGAAGCCCCTCTGAATTTGTCAAATTCGGCACGCCGTAAAAAGCCCGGTTCAATATACTGTGCCCGTCAATCAATACTAATTTTCTGTCCATTTTTAACTCCATTCCTGCGCTGCTTTTTGCGCCTCAACGAGTTTGAGCCAAGCAGCACGCAGGCACAAATCTCGCGATTGAAAATTTTAATTTTCAATCTTCCTTCCTCTCCTCTTTTCTCTCTTATTTTCCATAATAACTGTAAACCTTACTAATAATGTACCCTTTATGAAAATTTAAAATTAATTTTTAAAATTCTTCATTTTATTCTTGCTTTTTTTTCATTAATGTGTTACACTATCTTCGCTGGCATTTACAGCATGCCGCAGTGGCGGAATGGCAGACGCATCAGACTCAAAATCTGACGGGGGCGACCTCGTGCCGGTTCAAGTCCGGCCTGCGGCATTTTTATTGGAGATTCCTTTTAGGAGTCTCTTTTTTATTTCATAGGAAATTCCTTCGGATTCCCTATTAAATAAAAGCTCTCCGGCAATCCTCTCCTATTCTACCTTAACAACTCCCTATTATGCAATAGAAAGATGCTTGAGTTTCCACATTTTGCAAATGGCGGGGCTGCCAGAGTGGAACGAATGGTTATTTTGCTTCGGTGTGTGAGAGCAAAATAAAAATTCGGCGTTTTTTATGCAAAACCCAGACCCTTCTGACCCAAATCTGCATAGAAAACGCCAAATTTACCTTTCTGGCAGGTATGCTTATACTGCCAATATAACCGTCTCTGCTTTCATAGCTTTACTTCCCCAGCATAGCCATAATCTTATTTTTCGACTGAACGCCTACGCTCTTTTCCTTAATTTCCCCTTTATCAAATACCAAAAGGGTAGGAATGCTCATAACACGGAACCTTGCCGCCAGCTCCTGCTCTTCATCTACATCGATTTTTCCAACCTTGTAGCTGCCGTCGGATTCTTCAGAAATTTCATCTACTACCGGGGACAGCATTTTGCATGGATTGCACCAGGATGCCCAAAAATCAATTAATACCGGAACCTGAGAGTTTAAAACCTCTTCTTCAAAATTTTGAGACGTTATTGTCATAGCCATTTCTTTTCTCCTCCTAATCTTTCTTAAAAACAAATCTTTTCTTCGATATGAATTATAGTTTACATTTTTAAGAAAATCATTTATGATATTTATGATTCGATTATATAATAAAATTCCCACCGGGTAAATAGAAAGGAAGAAATTATTATGTCAAAAAATCCAGTTGTAACAATCCAAATGCAAAACGGGGATCTGATAAAGGCAGAACTTTACCCTGAAATCGCGCCAAATACGGTAAATAATTTTATTTCTCTCGTAAACAAGGGCTATTATAACGGGCTTATTTTCCATAGAGTTATCAATGGTTTTATGATTCAGGGCGGCTGCCCGGACGGAACCGGCATGGGCGGCCCTGGCTACTCCATCAAGGGAGAATTTTCCATGAACCGCTTTGAAAACAGCTTAAAGCATACGGAAGGCGTTCTCTCCATGGCCCGCTCCCAGATGCCGGACTCCGCCGGTTCCCAGTTTTTCATTATGCACAAGACCAGCCCCCATTTGGACGGCGCTTATGCGGCGTTTGGAAAGGTCATAGAAGGTATGGAAGTGGTGAACCGCATTGCTGAAACAGCTACCGATTATTCCAACAGACCCCTT
>CATKYY010000071.1 GCA_949841225.1 uncultured Acetivibrio sp. | reverse complement strand
CCGGGCGCTCTTGACATTCCGTCTTATATTTGATATGTATTAACTAAGGGCATGACTGCAGGGACTGCCGCCATGCCCTCAATTATCATAGAAGATCTGAATTTACAGAAAAAATTTCACACCCCCTGCTGTGGCGGGGGTGACGGTGGAAAACGTAGGTTCCGCTTTTATTCCTTTGTGCTATTGCTGGTTTATTTATATCTATTGTTATGCAACGCCGCCCAAAAAGCTGTTAAATTTTTTGGGGATTGTTAATGTTTTTGTTTTACCTTCTGTATTTTTTAACTGGAGCGGTCTTTTTTACCAGGAAGTCAAATGGATGACGGCTGCAGACGGATTTCACTATGTCAGTATTACATATGGCCCATTGTATTCTCTTTTTATGGTAAGCCGTATTATTATCCCTTATACCCTTTGTATATACACACTCATACGCGCGATACATTTGCGCTCAGATCAGGAAATCAATCGCCAATATTGGACAATTCTTGGTATTTCTACTTTGCCTGTAATCGTGCTGCTAGCCTATGTATTAAAATTAACGAAAGTGTTCGATTTCACGCCGGTGATTTTGGCTATTGCCATGTCCATGGTGGTTATTGTAGTGTGGAGCCGCCGGAATTATGATTTTCGGCATCTGGCGGCAGAAAAAGTGCTTGAGAATTTAGGCGACGGCGTAATTGCGTTGGACGACCATGACCGATTGGTCAGCTACAATAAAGCGGCGGCGCATATTTTTACCCGTTTACCAGCCCATAAGCTAGGCGAAAACATCCGCGTATTAGAGGATTTTCGCGAGGAGATGCTCTACGAAGATATGCCCCAGAGCTTCTCTATTAACGGACATGATTATGAAAGCCATAGTAAACAGATAATTGATGAAAATGGCCGGAAGCAGGGCTGCGTTATTTTAATTTTGGATATGACCGACATAAAGGCCTATATTGATGAAATTAAGCATGTGCGGCAGCAGGCAGAGAAGGCGAGCATAGCTAAAAGCGAGTTTTTGGCGAATATGTCCCACGAAATACGTACTCCGATGAATGCGATTATTGGGTTAAATGATATTATTATGGAGGAGTGCAGGGAGCCTCAGATATACGCCCATGCAAAGGATGTACAATCTGCAGCAAGGAATCTTTTGGCTATTATCAATGATATTTTGGATTTGTCTAAGGTTGAGGCCGGCAAAATGGAATTGGTGTACACGGATTATCATCTGAAAACAGTAGTAGGAGAGGTCGTGGGCATGATGGATATGGCCGCTTCTAGATGCGGATTAATTATGAAATATGAGTGCGACAGTACGATACCGTGCTGCTATTGTGGTGATGAAGGACGGATTAAACAGATATTAATTAATATTCTCAATAATGCTATTAAGTTCACAAAAGAAGGCTACGTTCGTGCTAGCGTTACTGGAGAACCAGGTGAGAATGAGGAGCTGATTACGTTTCGTGTGGAGGATACTGGCTGCGGTGTTCGGGAGGAGAATCTTATTAAGATTTTTGAGGATTTCCGGCAGGTGGATTCTACGCGTAATCGAAGTGTAGAAGGAACCGGTCTGGGCCTTGCCATTGTTAAGCATTTGGTAGAATTAATGGGAGGCAGTATCCATGTGGACAGCGTTTATGGCGAGGGAACTGTGTTTACCATTACAATTCCGCAAAAGATTGTAGATAAGCGTCCAATTTCAGAGGTGCCTGAGAGCCTACAGACAGGTCTGGAAATTTCAGAAATCTTTTCTGCGCCTGATGTAAAAGTGCTGATTGTTGATGACAATGTAATTAATCGGAAGGTAGCCAGAGGTTTTTTAAAAAATTATGCATTTGATTTAACAGAGGCTGAAAGCGGCCCTGAAGCTATAGACCTGGTACGCGCTGACAGGTACGACATTATCTTTATGGATCATATGATGCCTATGATGGATGGTATTGAGGCGGTAGAGATTATTCGCAGGGATTGTGGCGAGAACGGAACGTCTCCTATTATAATTGCATTGACTGCTAACGCTATGGAAGGTATGCGGGAGCGCTTTTTAAATTGCGGTTTTCAAGATTTTATCGCCAAGCCCCTTGACAGAAAGGAACTCAATCAGCTTTTACTGCGTTGGGTGCCGGAAGAGCGCAGGCAGAAAAGGGACGACGGGCAGGAGGAGAAAATAATTAATCCAGATTCCTTTCAAATTGAAGGAGTGGATATGAACGCTGCATTGCAATATTTTTCTGGTGATGAAGCGGGCTTTGTTGATTTACTGGAGCTTTATTATATCGATGGAAAACGTAAGGTAGACCTTTTGTGCGAGCTTGTAAGTTCGGACATTCCACGTTACCAGATTGAGGTACATGGGCTTAAAAGCTCTTCTGCAAATATTGGAGCTATGGATGTATCGGCAATGGCCCGCGCGCATGAGAATGCGGCCACACAGGGCGATACAGAGTTTATCTCCCAGAAGTTTCCTTTGCTGCTGGAGGAATATGAAAAGCTATTGGAGAATATCGGCGGGTTTTTAGAGCAGCGCCAGCAAACGAATACTTCGTCTGAGAGGCTTCCCGGCTTGACTATGCATGAGTTGGAACAGCAAGTGGCGGCGGCTTTGGATGAACTTGAAAATTTCCGGTCGCAAAAGTGCGCCGTTATGGTGGAGGAGCTTTTGCTCCATGAACTGCCGCAGGACGTGGAGGACAGTCTCAGGCAAATACAGGCACAGCTTAAATTGTATGAAGATGATGCTGCTGAAGAGCTGCTGCGCCAGCTTTTAGGCGGATTTAAAAAGGAGGAAAGGTGAAAATGAATGAAATAATAGGCGGATGTCCTAAGAAGTGTATTCTGGCGGTAGATGATGCAGCAATTACTTTATCCCGCATAGCGGATACCCTGGGAAAGGACTATGAGGTAGTTACCGTTAATTCTGGTATACGGGCCATAAGATACCTGGAGAAGAATAAACCGGATCTTATCTTACTGGACATTCGGATGGTGCCTAAGGACGGCCTTGCGACTTTACGGGACATACGCGCTATGAAGGACAGATCTGACATTCCTGTGATTATGCTTACTGGTATGGAGGAAAAGAAAACAGTTGTTGAGAGCGCTAAGCTGGGAATCTGCGATTATGTATTAAAGCCTTTTCTGGCGGAGGATTTACTTAGTAGGATTCGTCGGGTTCTGGGGGAAGGCGAACCAGAAAGCCTGGAGGACTTGTGGGGCAGACGGGATTGACAGATAATTATTAAGAAAATATTTGATTTATAGAAGCAGGATATTCTGAAAAGGGCGTCCTGCTTTTTTTATTTTATAGGAAATTCCTTCGGATTTCCTATAAAATAAAAACAATTATCGCACTGCGGCGGAAAAGAAATATGCCGCTAAAGCGACCCGCCGCAGGCGGAGAATCCTGCAGAGCAGGATTCTTTGTTCTTGGAGAAAGGGACTGGAATAAGGAGATTGTAGAAAAGTCTGGGAACAAATATTCAGAATAAATGTTCTGAAAATTGCCGTTTACATCTATACAAATATAAGGGCGTATGGTATAATCAGAGTTACTTTTAGATGGAGGTGAATTTTGTGCAAACTGAACAAGATAAGTTCATATTACACAGCGAATACATGCCTACTGGCGACCAACCACAGGCGATAGAAACTCTTGTAAAAGGTTTTAAGGAAGGCAATCAATTCCAGACGTTGCTAGGAGTTACAGGTTCCGGTAAGACGTTTACAATGGCAAATGTCATCCAACAGCTTAATAAGCCCACTTTGGTAATAGCGCATAATAAGACCCTTGCTGCCCAGTTATATGGGGAGTTCAAGGAATTCTTCCCTGAGAACGCAGTGGAATACTTTGTGTCCTACTATGACTACTATCAGCCAGAGGCCTACGTTCCCTCCAGCGACACTTATATTGCTAAGGATTCCTCTATCAATGATGAAATTGATAAGCTGCGGCATTCAGCTACGGCGGCTTTAACGGAACGGCGGGATGTGATAGTTGTGGCCAGCGTTTCCTGTATTTATGGAATCGGAAGTCCAGAATTTTATAAAGAGATGACTTTATCGCTGCGGCCAGGAATGATACGGGACAGGGATGAAGTGCTTCGGAAGCTTATTGATATACAATACACCCGGAATGATATGGATTTTAAACGTGGAACCTTCCGGGTCAGGGGAGACGTGATAGAGATTTTTTTAGCTTCGGCTACGGACACTACAATTAGGGTGGAATTTTTTGGAGATGAAATTGACCGGATTACAGAGGTTGATGTTCTGACAAATGAGGTGAGAAATGAGTTACAGCACGCCTATATTTATCCGGCATCCCATTATGTTGTATCTCCAGAGCAGATGGAGCCGGCATTAAAGGAGATTGAGTCAGAGCTTTTAGAACGAGTGCAGTATTTTAAAAGCGAGGACAAGCTTTTAGAGGCGCAGCGGATTGCGGAGAGGACGAATTTCGATATAGAGATGATACGGGAAACAGGCTTTTGCTCTGGTATTGAGAATTATTCTAGGCATTTAAATGGGCTGGAGCCGGGAGAACCGCCGTTTACGCTGATGGACTTCTTTCCAGAAGACTATCTGATTATTGTGGATGAGTCCCATATCACGGTTCCGCAGGTACGGGGTATGTATGCGGGAGACCAATCAAGAAAGTCTACATTGGTGGATTACGGTTTTCGTCTGCCCTCGGCAAAGGATAACAGGCCTTTGAATTTTGAAGAGTTTGAGGGGAAAATAAACCAGATGATGTTTGTATCCGCTACGCCTTCCGAATATGAGGAAAGTCACGAGCTTCTTAGGACAGAACAAATTATACGTCCAACCGGTCTTTTGGACCCTGAGATTTTTGTGCGGCCAGTGGAAGGACAGATTGATGATTTGGTGGGAGAGATTAATAAGGCGGTGGAAGGCCATAATAAGGTTTTGGTGACTACGTTAACAAAGAAAATGGCGGAGGATTTAACGGATTATCTGCGGCAGGTAGGTATCCGGGTGAAATATCTCCATTCAGATATTGATACTTTGGAACGTTCCCAGATTATCCGGGATATGCGTCTGGATGTATTTGATGTACTGGTTGGTATTAATCTTCTAAGGGAAGGCCTTGACATTCCAGAGATTACTTTAGTCGCTATTTTGGATGCAGATAAGGAAGGATTTTTGCGTTCGGAAACGTCTCTAATCCAGACGATTGGGCGAGCTGCCAGGAATGCTGAGGGAAAGGTTATTATGTATGCAGATACCATTACGGACTCGATGAACCGGGCAATTACAGAAACAAACCGGAGAAGGCAGGTGCAGGATGCTTATAATAAAGAACATGGGATTACGCCGGCTACTGTTAAAAAGGCGGTAAGGGATTTAATTCGTATTACCAAGAAGGCTGAGGACAGTTCGTACCGTATTGATAAGGATCCTGAATCTATGAGTAAACAAGAGCTTGAGAAGCTGATTAAGGCGATTAATAAGAAGATGATGACGGCGGCGGCTGAGCTTAATTTTGAGCTGGCGGCGGAACTGCGGGATCAGCTGATTGAGATGAAGAAGGAGCTTTTAAATATGGAGTAGCAGATAATAGGTAATTTGTGTAAAAAGCAGTGTAGAAATAATGGAAAAATTTGCGCCTGCGCGCTGATGGAAGCAAAAGTGTTGAAGCTTGGAAGGCAGCGCAGGAATGGAGGAAAACATGGCAGCGAGAAAAAATTATATCAAAATACGGGGGGCGAAGGAGCATAATCTGAAAAATATTTCTTTGGATATTCCAAGAGATTCTTTTGTGGTTCTTACTGGTTTGAGCGGTTCCGGTAAATCGTCTCTGGCTTTCGATACGATTTATGCAGAAGGGCAGAGACGGTATATGGAATCCCTGTCTTCCTATGCCAGGCAGTTTCTGGGGCAGATGGAAAAACCGAATGTAGAGAGTATAGAAGGACTTTCTCCGGCGATTTCCATCGACCAGAAATCTACAAACAGGAATCCGCGCTCTACTGTAGGTACCGTAACTGAAATTTATGATTATTTCCGTCTTTTGTACGCCCGTATTGGTACGCCCCACTGTCCGAAATGTGGGAAGGAGATTAAAAAGCAGACGGTTGACCAGATGGTAGATGAAATTATGAAGCTGCCGGATAGGACGAAAATACAGCTTTTGGCTCCAGTAGTCCGGGGAAGGAAAGGAGAACATGCCAAGGTCTTCGCACAGGCAAAAAAGGGCGGCTATGTTCGTGCAAGAGTAGACGGGAACCTGTATGAGCTGTCTGAAGAAATTAAGCTGGAGAAAAATATTAAGCATAATATTGAAATTATTGTGGACCGTCTTGTAATAAAAGAGGGAATTGAAAAAAGATTGACGGACTCTATTGAAAATGTATTAAGGATTGCGGAAGGGCTTTTAGTAGTAGATGTGGTGGGAGGGGAACCAATTAATTTCAGCCAGAGCTTTTCCTGCCCCGATTGCGGTATTAGTATAGATGAAATAGAGCCAAGAAATTTTTCTTTTAATAATCCTTTTGGAGCCTGTCCAGAGTGCCATGGTATTGGGGTAAAAATGGAATTTGATGAGGAATTGATGATACCGGATACTTCTCTGGGGCTGGCAGAGGGAGCGGTAGCTGTTCTAGGCTGGCAGTCAGCGGCAGACAGCAAAAGCTATGTCAGGGCGATTTTAGAGGCGTTGGCAGAGGAATACGGCTTTGGCTTATATACTCCATACCGGGAGCTGCCGGAAGAAATTCGCCATATGTTTATGTACGGTTTTGATAAAATGGTAAAGGTGCATTATAAAGGACAAAGAGGCGTTGGCGTTTATGACGTCCAGTTTGAAGGGCTTTTGAGAAATGTAGAGCGGCGGTACCGGGAAACTGGGTCGGAATATACGCGGCAGGAATATGAAAGCTTTATGCGCGTAACTCCTTGTAAGGCATGTCATGGGAAGCGGTTGAAGCCGGAGATTTTAGCGGTTACCATAGGAGGCAGGAATATTGCAGAGATAACGGATTTTTCGATTGCAGAGCTTGCTCAGTTTATGGAAAATCTGGATTTAACGCCGCGACAGGAGAAGATTGGGGAGCTGGTATTAAAAGAAATGCGCGCCAGAATCGGCTTTTTAATGGATGTTGGACTGGATTACCTGACCCTTTCCAGGGCGGCAGGCTCTTTGTCCGGCGGCGAGGCACAGCGTATCCGGCTGGCAACCCAGATTGGTTCGGGATTGGTAGGGGTAGCTTATATTCTGGATGAGCCAAGCATTGGACTTCACCAAAGAGATAATGATAAGCTGTTAAAAACGCTGGAGCATTTGCGGAATCTGGGAAACACTTTGATTGTTGTAGAACATGACGAGGATACAATGCTGGCGGCAGATTACATTGTAGATATTGGGCCGGGAGCCGGAGAACATGGAGGAGAGGTAATTGCCCAGGGTACGGCGAAGGAAATCATGCGGAGTAAGAAGTCTATTACAGGCGCTTATTTGAGTGGGAGAATCCAGATACCAATACCAACGGAACGCAAGGAGCCCGCAGGATGGCTTACTGTAAAAGGAGCCAGGGAGAATAATCTGAAAAATGTTGATGTGGAAATTCCTCTGGGAATTATGACCTGTGTTACAGGGGTATCCGGTTCAGGGAAAAGCTCGCTGGTAAATGAGATTCTTTATAAAAGGCTGGCCAAACAGTTAAACCGCGCCAGAGTGATTCCTGGAGCCCATGATAATATCGAAGGGGTGGAACAGCTGGACAAGGTAATTAATATTGACCAATCACCCATTGGGAGGACTCCGCGGTCAAATCCGGCTACCTACACAGGAGTATTTGATTTAATCCGTGATTTATTTGCGGCAACAGCGGATGCCAAGGCAAAGGGCTATAAAAAAGGCCGGTTCAGTTTTAACGTAAAAGGCGGACGCTGCGAAGCCTGCAGCGGGGATGGTATTATTAAGATTGAGATGAATTTCCTGCCAGATATTTATGTTCCTTGCGAGGTATGCGATGGAAAGCGTTACAACCGGGAAACTCTGGATGTAAAATATAAGGGAAAGAGCATTTTTGACGTCTTAGATATGACGGTAGAGGAGGCGTTGGAATTCTTTGAGCATGTGCCTTCGATCCGGCGTAAAATAGAAACCTTGAATGACGTAGGGCTTTCTTATATTAAGCTGGGGCAGCCTTCCACTACTCTGTCCGGCGGCGAGGCTCAGCGTATTAAGCTGGCTACGGAGCTTTCACGGCGCAGTACGGGAAAAACAATCTATATTTTAGACGAGCCTACTACCGGCCTGCATTTTGCTGATGTTCATAAACTGATTGATATTCTTCACCGTCTGTCGGAGGGGGGAAATACGGTTGTTGTTATTGAACATAATCTGGATGTTATTAAAACGGCGGATTATATTATTGATATGGGTCCGGAAGGAGGCAGCCGGGGAGGTACGGTCCTTGCAACAGGTACGCCGGAGGAGCTGGCGGAACGGGAGGATTCCTATACGGGACAGTATGTAAAGAAAATGCTGAACAGAGGCTAATGGTTTTTGGAAATATCTATAAAATTGAAAAGGGAAAGGAACAGGATGGAATCGCAATTTTTTGCTATGATGTCCAGAATGAAATATATTGAACGCTGGGCCTTGATGCGAAATTCGGATAAGGAAAATATTAGTGAGCATTCTATGGAGGTTGCTATGCTTGCCCATGCTCTTGCGGTTATAAGCAACGTTCGTTTTGGGAATTGCTTAAATGCAGAGCGGGCGGCATTGCTCGGTCTTTATCATGATTGTACAGAAATCATTACAGGAGATATGCCAACGCCAGTTAAATACTATAATGAGGATATAAAGGCAGCCTTCAAGGAAGTGGAGGACGTAGCGGCCGGAAAGCTTTTGTCTATGCTGCCGGAGGATATGAGGCGCTATTATGGTAGTCTGTTTTTCCATCAAGAGGAGGATAAGTATTTGTGGAGACTTGAAAAGGCGGCGGATAAGTTGTCGGCTTTAATCAAGTGCATAGAAGAAGAGAAGGCTGGAAATACAGAATTTTCCAGCGCTTATAAGGCGTTAAAGAAAAGTATTATGGATATGGGACTCCCTGAAGTAGAGGTGTTTTTAGAAGAATTTCTGCCGGCTTACAGAAGGACTTTAGATGAGTTACAAGGAGGATGAAAAGAGATTGAAAATTGAAATTTTCAATCTGCAGGCTTGTGTGCGCGCTGCAGCCGCAAACTTGTGAGGCAAAAAAAGCAGTGCAGAAATGGAGGAAATTATGATTAGACATATTTGCATGTTTAAATTGAAAGAGGAAAATAAAAAGGAAAATTTAGAGAAGGTTCTTAAGAGAGCAGAAAGCTTAAGGGAAATTAGCCAGATAAAGGTGTTTCAGGTAGTAACTAATTCAAAGGAGGCGCCAGATAATAATTATGATTTATCTTTGATTTTTGATTTTGCATCTATAGAGGACTTGAAGGAATATCAGGGGGATCCAAGGCATGTAGAATTTGGAAAGTTTATTACTGAAATTAGGGACCTGAGGGCGTGTATTGATTATGAGTTTTAAAGCTGTATATCTAACTTTGTTTGATATTTAGCGTTGTTGAAACAAACTCAATTTACAAATAAAAATACAAAGTATAGAAAATATTTTTTATGAAAGCTGGTAGATATTGTATATAATTTAAAAAATCAATTAGGGGGGCTGATAAGTTCATATTCCCCCGGATTCCGTTGATGTAACCTAATCCACCCATTACTTTGTTTTGGGAAATACATCGTTTTTCTTGAGTTTCCATATTTTACAAATGGTAGGTTTGTCAGGGGACGAGAACGGTTATCCTGCTTTCACACACTGAAACAAAGTACAAATCTGTGCTTTTAATGGCGCATATCAATGCAGGCTCGCTGTTTTCACCTTTCCCTGGCAGATCTACCATTTGTAGAATGTGGAAACTCAAGATTGTTTTTGACAAGAAAAAGAAAAATTAGTACAATAGGAGCAGATAGAAAATATAAATAGTGGAGGTAAGAATTTGAAAAAGGAAATGGTAATTGTTATTGACTTTGGCGGTCAATACAATCAATTAGTTGCCAGGCGGGTTCGGGAATGTAATGTATATTGTGAAATCTATTCTTATAAAATAGAGCTTGAAAAAATTAAAGAGATGAATCCGAAAGGGATTATTTTAACCGGAGGCCCAAATAGTTGTTATGAGGAAGGCGCTCCAAGCTATTCTAAAGAGCTTTTTGAGCTGGGAATCCCTGTGCTGGGCCTTTGCTATGGAGCACAGTTAATGCAGTTTGTTTTAGGAGGCAAGGTAGAACGCGCCGCCGTTCGGGAATATGGGAAAACGTTGGTATCTATAGATAATAGTTCTGAATTATTTCACAATGTAGCTTCAGAGACGATTTGCTGGATGAGCCATTTTGATTATATTTCTCAGGTGGCTCCAGGATTTAAAATTGTAGCAAAAACAGCAGATTGTCCTGTAGCAACGGCCGAAAATGCAGAGAAGAGCCTGTATGCAATTCAATTCCATCCTGAGGTTCTTCATACGCAGGAGGGTACAAAAATGCTTTCTAATTTTGTATATAATGTATGCGGCTGTACGGGCGACTGGAGGATGGATTCTTTTGTGGAGGAATCTATAAAGCAAATTCGTGAAAGAGTTGGAGCTGGTAAGGTACTTTGCGCTCTTTCAGGCGGCGTGGATTCTTCTGTGGCAGCAGTCCTTCTTTCCAAGGCGATTGGAAATCAGTTAACCTGCGTTTTTGTGGATCATGGCCTGCTCCGTAAAAATGAAGGAGATGAGGTAGAGGCAGTGTTTGGCCCGGAGGGCAGCTATGATCTGAACTTTATTCGTGTAAATGCCCAAGAGCGTTTTTATAGTAAGCTGGCAGCTGTAACAGAACCAGAGAAAAAAAGAAAGATTATTGGAGAAGAATTTATCCGTGTATTTGAAGAGGAAGCGAAGAAAATCGGCGCCGTTGATTTTCTGGTGCAAGGAACAATTTATCCAGATGTGGTAGAAAGCGGCCTAGGCGGGGAATCCGCAGTTATTAAGTCTCACCATAATGTAGGGGGCTTGCCGGATTGCGTTGATTTTAAGGAGATTATAGAACCGCTCCGAAATCTGTTTAAAGATGAAGTTCGTAAGGTAGGCCTTGAACTTGGTATTCCAGAAAAGCTGGTATTTCGTCAGCCATTTCCAGGTCCGGGACTTGGTATCCGCATCATTGGGGAGGTAACTGAAGAAAAGGTAAAAATTGTTCAGGAGGCGGATGCTATTTATCGTGAGGAAATTGCAAATGCTGGTCTTGATAGAAGTATTGGACAATATTTTGCTGCCCTAACTAATATGCGTTCCGTAGGTGTTATGGGTGATGAGAGGACTTATGATTATGCAATTGCCTTGAGGGCTGTAAATACTATTGACTTCATGACTGCAGAGGCAGCAGAAATTCCGTGGGAGGTATTGCAGAAGGTGACCAGCCGGATTATAAATGAAGTGGGACATGTGAATAGAGTAATGTATGATGTGACTAGTAAACCGCCGGGGACGATTGAGTTCGAGTAACGGATAAAATCCCGGAAATGCTGATAAAATGGGCATTTCCGGGAGTGTTTTATGCCGTTTGGCTCTAAAATGGCTCTAATTATTTGAGGAATACTGGATTTTGGGCGGGTATCATGATACCTGCTTTTTTAATACAGAGGAATTTCGCCCTCATAGTTGTCGGCTCTTTCCAACAGGGGACCGGTTGCACCCATTGTAAAAGCTATATCACTGCTTCGGATAGACAATAGTTCCATTCCAATCTTCAGATTAAGAAAATCTAATATCTGCTGATTAAGCTGAATTA
>CATKYY010000070.1 GCA_949841225.1 uncultured Acetivibrio sp. | reverse complement strand
TCTCCTGTGACTGTTGGCTGGTAGCTCTCCACCTCTGGCAGAAGAAACGGCAGCTCCTCTTCCGGCACTGGTACCGGGCCGCAATGCTCGCAATGCACAATTGGAATCGGTTCGCCCCAATAACGCTGCCTGGAAAATACCCAGTCGCGGAGCTTATAATTCGTGGTTTTCTTTCCAATGCCGCGGCTTTCAATTTCTTCCGGGGCATTTTTCTTAAGCTCGGCAGAATCTCTTCCTGTCCATTCGCCGGAATTAAACACAATCCCGGATTCCGTATAAGCCTCCGTTAAATTCTCTTGTTCTTTCCCGTCTGGAGAAATTACCTGGATAATCGGAATATGGAACTTTGTTGCAAACTCAAAATCTCTGTCGTCATGGGCAGGCACGCACATAATCGCTCCCGTTCCATAATCTGCCAATACATAATCAGAAAGCCAGATAGGCACCTTCGCCCCATTCATTGGGTTTACCGCGTACGAACCAGTAAATACGCCTGTTTTTTCTTTGTCCTGTAGACGGTCTACATTGGATTTCATAGAAGCCTCGTAAATATAATTTTCCACTGCCTCCCTGGTTTCCTCTGTAGCCAGTTCCTTTGCCAGACCATGCTCCGGCGCCAATACCATAAAGGTAGCGCCATAAAGAGTATCCGGCCTGGTTGTATATACCGTAATAGCCTGATCCGTCCCATCTACCTTAAAATCAATCTCAGCTCCATAGGATTTGCCAATCCAGTCAGACTGCATTTTCTTTACCTTTTCCGGCCAATCCAGTTTGTCAAGGTCATTTAACAGGCGGTCCGCATATTTTGTAATCCGCAGCATCCACTGTTTTAAATTTTTCTTTGTAACATCAGCGCCGCAGCGTTCGCATTTTCCATTTACCACTTCTTCATTGGCCAGCCCGGTCTTACAGGAAGGGCACCAGTTAATTGGCATTTCCTTTTCATATGCCAGCCCGGCCTTAAACATTTTAACAAAAATCCACTGGGTCCATTTATAAAAATCAGGATCTGTTGTATTTACTTCCATATCCCAATCATACAAAGCGGCAATTTCATTAATCTGCCGTTTGATATTGGCAATGTTCTCTGCTGTAGACTTTGCCGGATGAACGCCCATCTTAATTGCATAATTCTCCGCTGGGAGACCAAAAGCATCCCAACCCATTGGATGGATTAGGTAATAACCCTTCAGAAGCTTATAACGGCTCCATACATCACTGATAACATAACCTCTCCAATGTCCTACATGCAGACCGTTTCCTGACGGATATGGGAACATGTCCAGACAATAATATTTTGGTTTTTTACCGTCATTTACATTTACCGGACTCTCTTCCCAGACCTTTCTCCATTTTTTCTCTACTTCCCTATGGTTATAAGGTATCGCCATAAAAATTTCCTCCTGTTTACTCCTCTTTCGCTTTCAATTCCTTTTCATATTCGTCAAACACATAATCCAATACGCTGGCATGGCCCACGAACTGACAGCCATACTTGTATGCGCCGTTCTCAAGAAGCTGGCTCCTGACAATCTGCACCACACAGTTTAAGCTGGAATCCACTTTTGTTCCCAGCACCAGGCGGGCATTAAAATAATATCCTACTGGAAGAATGCTGGCAGATTTAAAACCAATTCCGCTTTTTGATATATCTGTTACTTCAATAGGCGCCTGTACATTATCTACTTTTACATTGTCCTGTTTAAATAAAGAGGATACATACAGATAAAGCTCTGCCGGCATCCTTTTATGCCTTCTTTTTTCTTCCATTCCCTTCTCCTCCTCGTTATCTAAAAAAATAACGCTAAAATTTATCCATAACAGCATTTTACTTCATTTAAGAGAGCAGTTCAAGTAAAATTTTGTTTATAGCGGATGGGTCTGCTTTCCCTTTCATAGCTTTCATCGCCTGCCCGGTTAAAAATCCCATAGCCTTGGTTTTTCCTCCTTTATAGTCGGCTACCGGCTGGGGATTTTCCTCTATGACCCGGCGAACGGCTTCTTTGATAGCAGATTCATCCTTTACAGTTTTCAGTCCTTTTTCTTCTATATAAGTCTTTGGCTCTATATCTTCATCGAAAATCTTCTCAAATACTTCCTTTGCTACCGTACCGCTAATAGTTTTCCCATCTACCAGCTCAATAAGCCCTGCCAAATGCCCAGGTGAAAAAGAAAGCTCTTCTGCATCCATCTCTCTTTCTCTTAACAGACGCATCGTCTCCACCATCAGCCAGTTGGACACCTTTTTTGGTTTTTGGCAGAGAGCTGTAGCCGCTTCAAAAATATCAGCCAGCTTTTTTGCGCTGGTAAGTATAGAAATATCGTACTCTGGCAAGTCATATTCCCTGGCATACCGCTCCATTTTTTCATCCCGGAGCTCCGGCTGCCGTTCTCGTATGTTCTCCAGCCATTCCTCCTCTATAACCAGGGGCGCCAAATCCGGCTCTGGGAAATAACGGTAATCCCTTGCATCCTCTTTGGAGCGCATAGGGTAAGAAATTCCCTTACCGTCGTCCCATCTTCTGGTTTCCTGAATCACCTTTTTTCCCTCCTCCAAAAGAGCAATCTGTCGTTCTTTTTCTCCTTCGATTGCCCTTCGGATTGCCCGAAAGGAATTTAAGTTCTTCATTTCTGTTCTTGTTCCCAGTTTCTTTACGCCCGCCTCCCTCACAGAAAGGTTTATATCCGCTCTCATAGAGCCCTCCTGAAGCTTGCAATCGGAAGCTCCCAAATAACAGATAATCAAACGCAGCTTTTCCAAATACGCTATCACCTCATCTGCCGAACCCATATCCGGCTCTGAAACAATTTCAATCAAAGGCACGCCAGAACGGTTATAATCTACATAGGAACAATTCCTTTTTTCATCATGAACTAATTTCCCCGCATCTTCCTCCATATGAATTTCATGAATGCCAACCGTCTTTTTTCCTTCCGCCGTTTCAATTTCTATGCCGCCATTTTTACAAATTGGCAGATATAGCTGGGAAATTTGGTAATTCTGGGAATTATCAGGATAAAAATAATTTTTCCGGTCAAACCTGCTATATCTCGTAATTTCACAATTAGTTGCCAGGCCTACGGCAACCGCATACTCTACTACCTTTTTATTCAGCGCTGGAAGAGTCCCCGGCATACCTGTGCAAACAGGACAAGTATGGGTATTTGGTTCCCCTCCAAACTGTGTTGAACAGGAACAGAAAATTTTTGTTTTCGTTGCCAGCTCTACATGAACCTCCAGCCCAATTACTATTTCATACTGTTTCATCTCAACCCCATTTCCGCACTGCTTTTTGTGCAAATGCTGAGTCCCTGCTCCAACGCATAAGCCGCCTGCAACAGCTTTTTTTCTCCAAATGCGTTTCCGATCAACTGTACCCCGATGGGAAGTCCCTTCTTATCCTGCCCCCATGGTAAGCTGAGTCCAGGAAGCCCGGCCAGATTCACAGATACGGTATAAACATCGCTTAAATACATTTTTAATGGTTCTTTCAGACTTTCTCCCAATCGCGGAGCTGTTGCCGGCGCCACAGGGGAAAGAATCATGTCGTACCGTTCAAAGGCCCTGTCGAATTCCCTTTTTATCAGAGCTTTTGTTTTAAGGGCCTTCAAATAATAAGCTTCATAATACCCGGCGCTTAAAACAAAGGAGCCAAGCAGGATTCTTCGTTTTACTTCCTTCCCAAAACCCTGAGATCTTGATTTCTTATACATATTATGAAGCCCTTCATATTCCATGGCGCGGTATCCGTATTTTACCCCGTCGAACCGTCCCAAATTTGAGCTTGCCTCCGCAGATGCAATCACATAATAAGCAGGTATAGCATACTCTGTCAGGCCTAAATCAAATTCTTCCAAAACAGCTCCCTGCTCTTTTAAAAACCTGGCTCCATCCAAAACGGCCTCTCCCACCTCATCGTCCAGACCCTCAGAAAAATAGTTTCTCGGAATGCCAATCCGCAGCCCCTTAGCGTCTTTTGTCAATACGGTTGAAAAATCCGTATCCTCTCGTTTTATAGAAGTACTGTCTTTTTCATCATAGCCGGAAATTGTTTCCAAAATCACCGAGCAGTCCCTGACGTCCTTTCCGATTGGCCCGATTTGCTCCAGGGAAGATCCGTAAGCAATCAGTCCATACCTGGATACCGTTCCATAAGTAGGTTTGAATCCCGTTACTCCACAGTAGGCGCTCGGCTGCCGGATAGAGCCGCCCGTATCAGATCCAAGCGCAAAAAAGCATTCCTTAGCAGCCACAGCGGCGCAGGAGCCGCCGGAAGAGCCGCCTGGAACATACTCTGTATTCCTGGGATTTTTCGTCGCTCCAAAGGCTGATGTTTCCGTGGTACTCCCCATGGCAAACTCATCCATATTTGTTTTTCCTAACATTACCGCCCCGGCTGCCTCCAGCCTTCTGACCGCCTCCGCGCTGTAACCAGGCACAAAGCCTTCTAACATCCGCGAGCCGCAGGTAGTGCGGATGCCTTCTGTACACAGATTATCCTTTACAGCCATTGGCACCCCTGCCAAAGGATGCAAAAGCTCTCCTTTTTCTATTCTTTTTTGCACTGCCTTGGCCTTTTCCACCGCCTTTTCCGCTTCTATCGTAATATAGGCATGCAGGCTCTCCTCTTTTTCCTTTATCTCCGCCAGGACTGCCTCCACTGCTTCTACTGCCGTTGCCTCGCCCTTTTTTATTTTCCTGCCAAGCTCTACCGCTGTCAAATCCGTTAATTTCATTTTTTACTCCATTTCTACGCTGCTATTCCACTGTTTTCGGCACTACAAATCTTCCCTCTCTTTTCTCAGGCGCATTTTCAAGAATTTTATTCCTGCCGCCTTCATAAGGCCTCGCCTCGTCGTTCCGAAATACGTTGCACACTGGAAATACATGGAACATCGGCTCTATATCCTCTGTATTCAGCTCATTTAATTTATCAATATAATTAAGCATCTGCTCCAGATCCTTCCCCGCCTCCTTTTGCTCCTCCGGCGTTAAGGACAGCTTTGCTAAAATACCTGCATATTCCATTTCTCCCGCTGAAATCCGATTGGCCATACTGCCATTTCTCCTTTTCATCAATAAAATACAACCTGCAGCTATACCGAACTTACAATAATAATTGCCGTATATCTGCCCCTTCAATTATAATCTTATATTTTTTCTCTGCCAAGTCAAGGCTTTTATCTGCTATGTTAGCCATTATCCTAAAGAGATACGGTAATAAAAAGGAAACGCTGATTAAAATGTGATTATCAGCTCTTTTTTCAGCCGTCATTTTTTGAAATTTGTACCTATTTTACAATTTTAAGTTCTATTATTGAACTACATGCTCTTATTTATAACTATTGGTTTCATTTTAATAGAGCTAGTATATTTGTTACATTTTTTGACATGATAATATAATAATAGGATAATTTGTAACTGAATACTGGAGGAATAATATGAATTACTTGTCGATGGGAAACCGAATTCGGGAAGAACGGTTAAAACTTAATTTGACTCAAGAGCAGCTGGCTGAAAAAGTACATGTTTCTTCCGCCTATATAGGACAAATCGAGCGCGGCGAACGAAGTGTTTCTCTTGATGTTCTGCTTGAAATTGTTAATGCTCTGGGAGTTACAGTTGATTACCTGTTAGCTGATTCCTACACAGGAAAATACAACGAATCTGTTGTTGCCTATTCCCTGTTCCGTTTATTGGAAAATAGGGATCCGCGAGACGTGGACACTGCTTTTGCTGTCATTAATTCACTTTTTGACTGTCTGGAAACGTACAAGCGTCGTCCATGGAGTAATAATTCCTTTGCCTCTTCCAATGGAAAAGCCGAGGTAAAGCCGGATTAAAAAACAAACCGGGGGAACTCTGTAAAAGGACTGCCGGAAAGTCAGAATTTTGTATTATATCTGAGCTTTCCGGCAGCCCTTTTCTTTAATTTTCAATCTCTTTAATTTTCAATCTCTTTAATTTTTTGTTTATAAAGCATTATAAAAAATACTGTGCTCATAACCAAAGACGCGATTTCTGATACCGGATAGGACCACCAGGTTTCATTCAGCCCAAAATTAACGGCAAGAATATAAGCTACCGGCAATATAATCACCAACTGGCGGACAATAGAAATCACCAGACTGTATACTCCATTTCCAAAAGCCTGAAATACAGAACCCATAATAATATTGTACCCGGCAAAAATAAAGCTTACCGAAATAATCTTAAGAGCAGGCACTCCAATTTGAAGCATTTTTTCTGATGCATCAAAAAGTTTTAAAAGCTCCTCGGGAATTATCTGAAAAATAGCAATTCCAATAATCATAATCACGGTAGCAGCGCAAACGCTTAATTTTATCGTATCTAAAATCCTCTTCTTATTTCTTGCGCCATAGTTATAAGCAAGAATCGGTATCATACCATTATTCAAACCAAACACCGGCATAAAAACAAAGCTGTTCAATTTAAAATACACGCCGTACACAGATACTGCCGTGGAAGAAAACATAAGCAGGATTTTATCATAGCAATAAGTCAGGAGCGAACCGATAGCCATCATAATCGCAGACGGCACCCCTACCTTATAAATAATCCCAATCACTCTCATATCCGGCCGAAAACCCTTAAAATTAATATGTATTTCCTTGTTCTTTCGCAAATTTAAAACCAGACTTATCACCATAGATACGAGCTGCCCCATAACCGTAGCTATGGCGGCTCCCGCCACCCCAAGCTTTGGCGCGCCATACATACCAAAAATAAAAATCGGGTCCATAACAATATTAGTCACAGCCCCGCAGGTCTGTGAAATCATAGAATAAAAGCTGTTTCCTGTGGCCTGCAAAAGCCTCTCCTGAGTAATTGCAAGAAATAGGCCAACCGACACAATTAATATAATAGACATATATTCTACGCCATACTCTATAATTGCTCCTTCCTTCGTCTGGCTCATAAAATAAGCCCTGGAACCAAATATGCCAAACACTGCAAAAACAAGATAGCTCAAAAAGGCAAGAAACAATCCATTTTTAGCCGCCCGGTCCGCTTCGTCAAAATTCTTTTCTCCAAGGCTTTTGGATAACAGGGCGTTAATACCTACTGCCGTACCAGAGCTTACTGCAATCATCAGATTCTGTACAGGAAAGGCCAGCGACACCGCAGTTAACGCATCCTCGCTAATCCTTGAAACATAGATACTGTCTACAATATTATACAGGGCTTGTACCAGCATAGAAATCATCATTGGCAAAGACATACTAACCAAAAGCCTTGGCACTGGCATAACGCCCATTTTATTTTCCGTTACCTTCTGTCCGTCCATATAGTTTTCTCCTTTCCTTCTTTTTCTAGATTTTCTCAACCTTTTGATTATACTACAAAATTTTTATATATACAAGAAAATTTTTGTTCTTGAGTTTCCGCATTTTGCAAATGATGGGGCTGCCAGAGTGGAACGAATGGCTATTTTTGCATTGATATGCACCGTTAAAAGCACAAATTTGTGGTTTTGTATGCCGGAGGCGGACATTTATGTACAAATCTGGCATACAAAACCGCAGATTTGTACTTTGCTTCGGTGTGTGAGAGCAAAATAACTATTCGCTCCGCCCTGGCAGCCCCGCCATTTGCAAAATGCGGAAACTCAAGAATTTTTGTTATCAAATCAAACAGCGAAATGGCTTCAATAAAATCCCCAAAATCCAAAGAGCAGCCTTTTTCCAATTTGGAATTTCTGCTACTTTAATATGCTCCGGCGTTTCATACTCTGTCGCCGATACCACTCTCCGGCAATCCTTTTCAATCTGGGCCATATTCCAAAGCAGCTCCTCTGCCAGCTCCTCGCTCTTCACTGCCAGCATAAGCTCGGTATCCATATAAGTACTTCTCAAATCCATATTGTAAGAGCCGATAATAGAAATATTTCTATCAATTACAATAGATTTCCCATGAGTCGAAGTCCCTCCGTCATACTCAAATAAAGAAATTCCCGTAGCTACTACCTTCCCTTTATTCCTCTTATAATCGCTGGAAGCCACCAGATTATCTCCATTTTCTATAGAATTAATTACCATGCGGATGTCCGGCGTTCCTTTCGCCAATTTTTCCAGCTCCGTATACATAGCCTCATTACATACAACATAAGGCGTGTGAATCACTACCTGACTTTCAGCCCTTTCCATCAGCTGGCACAGCTGGTCAAACACCAGAGGCTCCTTGCCATAAATACCAGTTTCCCCAGAGATAAGCTTTACTCCTTCCGTAGGATATGTCGCCTTCCCATAATCGTAAGCCTGAAAAAGCTCTTCATGCTTTTCCTGCAAAAGCTTATACCGTTCCTCCAAAGCCCTTCTTTCCTTTTGCACAGAGCTCCGGTTCGCCAATCCTTCATCATCATGAAACAGCCTGCACTCCTTCTGCTCCCATATTTTATTAAAATACGCCTCTATCTGATAAAGAGAGCTTTCTTCCCCTTTTTTCGTCCCCCATGCGCTGTTATATATCAATACTTCCCTGTCAAAGCTGTTATTCTCTAAATCATACTCTCCAATAAAATAATCAAAGGTATTCCTGCCGCCCAGTAAAAAAGCTTTATCATCTACAATAACATATTTGTCATGCATTCTCCCCTGAGTTTTCCATGGAAGCAAGATATTTACCGGATTATACAGCTTAACCTCTATCTTTGGATGGGAAGACACCGCATAAAAAAGCGCGTTTCCTTCCATTCTCAGAAGCCCGCTGAAACCATCCACCAATATTTTTACCTCCACTCCCTCGTCTGCCTTATGAAACAGCATAGCAAGTATATCCCGCGTGCTTTCCCCTTCCCTCATATCAAAGGTTGATAAAATAATCCTCTCTTTTGCATGACCAAACAAGCGAAGCCTCTCCTCCCAAGCGCTCCTGTTTGTCTCTAACAACATAGCCCGGTCGCAGAAAGCTTCCTCCCCAGGCCTTTCTGCTTCCAGGCTGACTGGCGTCCGCTCAGACACCGTTTTATACCATAAAAATGGAGCTACTGCCCCCAATACCAAATACAAAAAAAGTATAATTAATAAAAGCAGTATGCCATAACGCTTTCTTATCCTCCGCCTATGCTCCGGCAGCTGCTTTAATGTTCTATTCATTTCATAAGCCCCCTCGGGTTCTATTTTTCACTTCTCTTAAAAATTCTCAAACACGCTTCCGCATTTTTTAAATCATTTAGCACAGCTTTCCAAATACGCTAAAAATGCCTCCAAGCCTTCCTTTATATCAGCAAAGGTTCTGTCAAAATTCCCCGTATACCAAGGATCTGCAATATCCCTTGGCTCCTCCGTAAAATCCAAAAGACGCCCTATTTTTTCCATCGGCTCTCCTGCGATTTTTTCTATATTTCTTATATTATAGCTATCCATACCCAAAATATAATCATATTCCTTACAATCCTTTTTTGTCAGCTGAACAGCGCGCTTTCCATCTGTAGAAATCCCAATTTCCGCCAGCTTTTCCTGGGTCCGATAATGCACCGGATTTCCAATTTCCTCTCTGCTGGTAGCGGCAGAACGGATGTAAAACTCACTTGCAACGCCCCTTCTTTCTACCATATCCTGAAACATAAATTCTGCCATTGGGGAACGGCAGATGTTGCCGTGGCAGATAAAAAGTATTTTTATCATATCTCAAAAACTCCTTGTATTTACTGTATTTCCTTGATTTATCGGCTTTTCCTGTGTCTTGCTTTAGTCTTTCGTCCGTGGCATATTGTAGTCTAAATTGGCATATCTTTGACCTCAAAAGTAGTAAAAAAAGTAGTAAATTGAGGAGAATCATGCCATTTTACTACTCGGCATTTGCTACCCGTTCCAGCTCCTCTTTCGCATCATCGTAACCGATGTGCGTGTAGGTATTCAGCGTTACTCCAATATCAGAATGTCCCATAAGATACTGGAGCGTTTTAGGGTTCATGCCGCTTTTCGCCATGTTGGAACAAAAGGTGTGCCTGCATACATGGGGCGTAACCTTTGGCATCTGCACTTTATAGATACTGTTGTACTTCTCGCAAATGTGCTGAAAGTATTTCTCCCAATGCAGCGCTACCATCGGCATATCATTTTTGTCCAGATACAGAAAACCACATTTGCCGTCAATCATAGGCTCTTTTTTTACTTTCTTCCTATTCGCAATAATCCTCTGAAAACACGCATATACCTCGTCGGACATCGGGATTTCCCTTGTGCCGCTTGTGGTTTTGGTATCCTCAATCACATATTCCATATTTCTTTTCCGCTGTAATTGATGGTTGACATTGATTTTCCTGTCCTGCATATCAATATCATTCAGCGTTAATCCTACAAATTCAGAAATGCGAAGCCCTGTTTTAAATAAAATGTAGATTCCGTCGTAGTATCTGCAAAAATGCTTGTCCTGCGCCACAAATTCCAGAAAAGCCCGTTCCTGCTTTCTTGTGATGGCTTCCCTTGTCACGCTGTCATTCACGACAACCGTGGCAAGCTGAAACTCAAACGGATTCTTGCGTATCAAGTCATCATCGACAGCCATCTGGAAAGCTGGTCTGACAACGCCCCTTACAGAATGGATGGAACTGTAACCCCTTCCGTCCTGCTGTAATTTGATAAGCCAGCATTTTGCGTCCGACAGCTTTACTTTGTCAATCCGCTTCTTCCCGAAATCCTCTTTTTTGATAATGTTGACTACAAATTTATAATTGGCTTCGGTATTGTGGCGTACCCCTGTTTTCTGTAAGAGATATTTTTTTACCAGTTCCAGAACGGTCATTTCCCCGCCACGGGGAACAATCTCATCATCAAGGTCTTTCAGTATCAGCTTTTCTTTCTCCCTCAATGAAATGTCATCCCGTTTGCCTTGCGGCGTCTTGTCCGTCTTTTCCAGTTTCCAACTGTAAACAAATTGCTGCTTGCCTGTGGCATCAATGTATTTGAACGCATACCGTCCGTCTTGACGTTGGCTCTCTCCGTTGCGGAGGATACGGTTTTTACTGTCACGTCTTTTTCCGCTCATGTCAAATGCTCCTTTCATACAAAAAGAGCCCCGTCACGATATATTGTAGTATATCATAGACGAAGCCCTTTTGCCATCTTAAAAAAGCAGCATTTGAACAAAAAGCGTCCGTTTCATGCTGCACAATATCTGTACTGAAATCAAAAGTTTCAGATTGCTGTTAATTCCCCTAAAAAATCTTCAAACTGTTTTCGTTTGATTAGAAATTTCACTCCATTCTGAATGATAAACCCCGTATCTAAATTGTCCGCAACAATCTTTCTTAATTTCTTTTCCCCAATATTAAAATAAGCCGATGCTTCATCAATGGTAAGACAGAATTTATCTTTTATTTCAACCTGTGTTTGTTCCGCCATGCACATTTCCTTTCATCACTATAAATTTATGGCTCGTTCTTGAGGGAAAAACCAAGACTTATGGCAAGAGCCTTATCAACCCTTGCCATTGTTTCATTCGGCATCATTCCCATATACTGTTTCAGCCTTTTCTTATCTACTGTACGGATTTGCTCAAGCAGTACAACGGAATCCTTATCAAGCCCCTCAAAATCATTTACAGCGGTATGCGTTGGCAGTTTGGATTTTGTCTGCACCCTGCTCGTAATGGCAGCGATAATGACTGTCGGGCTGTGCCTGTTTCCTATATTATTGGAAATGATAAGTACGGGTCTTGTTCCGCCCTGTTCTGAACCGACAATGGGATTAAGCTCTGCGTAGAAAACGTCGCCACGCTTAATAGTTCTATCCATAGTGTCTGACCTCCTATTTTGATTTAGGCAGGAATACCCTGCCTATGTAACAGCCAGACGCAAGGAAGCATTTAAGGTCGGGAGAATATAAAACAAA
>CATKYY010000069.1 GCA_949841225.1 uncultured Acetivibrio sp. | reverse complement strand
CTTGGCGGATAAGATTATTGAAGAAGCAAAGGAACACAAGGTTCCTACGCATCAGGATTCCCGGCTGGCAGAAACTCTGGCAAAATTGGAAATCGGGGATTATATTCCTCCAGAGCTTTATGAGGTGGTAGCGGAGGTTCTTTTATTTGTAGATAAAATGGACCGGATTAAGGGAAAGGTAGCAAAGCATAAGTGAATACCAGAAAAATAGGAAAGGAAAAGGAGGAGTCGGCTCTTCATTATCTGTCAGGCCATAGGTATGAGATTTTGGAAAGGAATTTTTATACTCGTTATGGCGAGATTGATATAATCGGAAGGGAAGGCTCTTATCTTGTTTTTATTGAGGTAAAATACAGAAAAAATGCGAAAAACGGCTTCCCAGAAGCGGCGGTTACTTTAGCAAAACAAAAAAAGATTATAAAAGCTTCGATGTATTATCTTTACTGTCAGGGATTTTCAGAGAATACGCCGGTTCGGTTCGACGTGCTTTCTATTTTAGGAAACGATTACAGGCTGATTCAGAATGCATTTGAGATTTGTTAGCCCTACAGCAAACTCTTTGAAATTAGAAGGGCAACCGCGCCGCCCCAGGCAGCGAAAGCTTTGGAAAGGGACAGACCAACGCTTAGGCGAACTAACTGCTAACTATAACTAAGCCGTTCCAGAGAGCTGTCACGGCTTAGTTACCGTAAGCAGTGGATTTTGCCTAAGCTAAAAACGTCCTGAAATACCCTTTCCAAAGCTTTCGCTGCCTGGGGCGGCGCGGTTGCCCTTCTAATTTTAAAAAGTTTGTTGTAACGCTGGAAATGTATTTGAAAAAATAATAGCCAAACCGGAGTGTGTCCATGTCTGGCTATTATATAGCAGTCTCGAATAAGTTTGAAGATAAAAGGACTGCTGTGTATCATAGTATGTACGGCGTGGCGATTGATTTAGAAATCAACTTCTGTACCGTAGAATGTGCATTTAAATAGTTTTGCCATTTGTTCAGGATTGATGGTTCTTGGATTAGAACCAGTACAAGCATCATTGACAGCGTTTTCAGCGATTGCATTAAGCTTTTCAAGGAATTCCTCCTCCTTAACGCCAAATTCCTGAATCGTTTTCGGAATATTCATAGCGCGGTTAAATTCCTCGATTTTTTCAATTAATGCGTTTACCTGCGCCTTTTCAGAGGTTCCGCCAAGTCCTACGCGTCTTGCAATATCTGCGTACCTTCTCATAGCCTCTGGTTCATGAGCGTTATATTTAATAACGTATGGAAGATAGATTGCATTGGCGCAGCCATGCGGAATATGGCCGGTTGAGAATGCAGCGCCTGTTTTATGAGCCATGGAGTGAACGATACCCAGCAAAGCATTTGAAAATGCCTGGCCTGCAAGACACTGTGCATAGTGCATTTGCTCCCTTGCGTCCATATCGCCTTTATAGGACTGAGGCAGATAATCAAGCACCATTTCAATAGCCTTAATTGCAAGAGGGTCGGTAAATGGGCTATTAAGTGTGGAAACGTATGCTTCAACGGCATGTGTGAGAGCGTCCATACCTGTATATGCAACCTGCTTTATTGGAAGGCTTTCTACTAAGGCAGGGTCCACGATAGCAACGTCAGGCGTTATTTCAAAATCGGCAAGAGGATATTTTATTCCTTTCGCATAATCAGTAATAACGGAAAATGCGGTTACTTCTGTGGCTGTACCGGAGGTTGACGGAATAGCGCAGAAACGGGCTTTTGTCCGCAGAGTTGGGAAGTTAAACGGAGTGATTAAATCCTCAAAGGTGGTATCTGGATATTCGTAGAACGCCCACATAGCTTTCGCTGCATCGATTGGAGAACCGCCGCCGATGGAAACGATCCAGTCAGGCTGAAATTCCCTCATAGCCTCTGCGCCTTTCATAACTGTTTCAACCGATGGGTCAGGCTCAACGCCTTCAAAGAATTTAACTTCCATACCTGCTTCTTTCAGATATGCTTCTGTTTTATCAAGAAATCCGCCTTTTCTCATTGAGCTTCCGCCGGATACAACGATAGCTCTTTTGCCTGAAAGAGTTTTAAGGTTTTCCAAAGCGTTTTTTCCATAGTACAAATCTCTTGGTAGTGTAAATCTTGCCATTTTTAAATCCTCCTAAATACAATTTGTTATTTTTTTAACATTCACATTATACAATTTTTTACCAAAGAAATCAATAACTTTATTAGAAAATGCAACAAGATTTAAATTGACTTTGTATAGAAAGCTGGTTATACTGCCAATTATAAAAACATTCCATGAAATTTTTTAATCAGCGGGTTTGCGTCTGCACAGCAACTACAAACCCGCCGGATAGAGAGCTGTGCAGAAATGGAGTCGCCTATGGAAAATGAAAAATATCAATTTAATTGTAAGGGAGGGAGCGTCCGTTTGGTTGAAAAGGAAGGCGTTCCTTATTTGGCGTTTGAGCCCTTTTTGAAGCTGCCTTTTTTAAAGCATGGGTTTTCTACCCGTCTGGGAGGAGTCAGCGAAGGAGAATTTGCTTCTATGAATCTAAGCTATGAAAGAGGGGATAAGGAGGAGGCTGTTGATGAAAATTACCGCCGGATTTGCAGGGCTATGGATATAGAAAGGGGAAATCTGGTTTTTTCTCAGCAGGTACATGATACGAAGGTAGTAAGAGTGGAGAAGCCCGGCCGGTATTTAAAGGGAATCGACGGTATGGTAACAGACAGGCCGGGACTTGTTTTAGTAACCTCTTATGCCGATTGCGTTCCTTTATTTTTTGCAGACCCGGTAAAAAAGGCGATCGGTTTGTCTCATTCTGGCTGGCGGGGAAGCCAGGGAGAAATCGGACGGATTACAGTGGAACAGATGGAAAAGGAGTTTGGCTGTGAGCCGAAGGATATTATAGCGGTAATCGGGCCTTCTATTTGCGGGAACTGCTATGAGGTCAGCGAGGAAGTAGCTTCTTGCTTCCCAAAAGAGGCGGTGTGGAAAAAGGAGGAAAGCCCAGAGGGAAAATACCAGTTGGATTTGTGGAAGGTAAATGAAGGAATCCTGGAAAGGGCGGGACTTTTAAGGGAAAATATATGGGTATCCGGCCTTTGTACATGCTGTAACCCAAATCTTTTGTTTTCTCATAGAGCAAGCGGAGGAAGACGCGGGAATTTAAATGGTTTTTTGGGTATTTTGTAAACTTATTTGTAAAAGCATAAGAAAGCACTTCCCTTTTTTACAAAAGTATGGTATAAAGATAACAGTCCCTAATGGAGCTTAGAGCATAAGGGAATAAAGTTAAGCATGATATAAAAATGAGAAAGAGGTAATGAGGTTAAAAATGAAAAAGAAATTATTATTAACAGTCCTTATGTGCGCGGCTTTGGCGTTGGCTGGCTGTGGAGACAAGAAAGCAACAGGCGCGAAGCGCGATTATGATTTAGAAAAATGCGTGACCCTGGGCGTCTATTCCGGCATTGAAAAGGAGAAGATAGGGGATACGGTAAAGGAAGGGGACACGGTAAATATTGATTTTGTCGGCAAAAAGGACGGCGAAGCTTTCGACGGAGGCTCTGGAAATTCCGATCTGACGATTGGCTCCGGCCAGTTTATTCCTGGCTTTGAGGAAGGTCTGATTGACGTAAAGGTAGGAGAAACGATTGATCTTAATTTAACTTTTCCTGAGAAATATGAAAATAACCCGGATCTGGCGGGAAAGGATGTCGTTTTTACAGTAACGGTAAATGAAATCGTTGAGGACGAGGATGCTGTCTGGAAGGAAGCCGTTGATAATGCCACAGTAAATGAGTATCCAGAATCGGAAATGGAAAACGCATATACGAATATGGAAAACTATTATAAGAACCTGGCAGAATATTACCAGATGGAGTACGCGGATTTTCTGACTCAGCTAAGTACTACAGAGGAAACCTTCCGGGAGGATTTAAAGGAAGTGGCGGAAGCTTCTGTAAAGGAAAAGCTGGTGGCTCTGGCAATCGTAGAAGCTGAAAAAATGGAAATATCAGATAAGGAATATGAGGAAAAAGCAGCGGAGTATGTAGAAAACTATGGTTTTGAGTCTAAAGAGGCTATGGTGGAGGCTGTTACGGAGGAAGCTCTTTTAGAGCAGATGCTTATGGAAAAGGCCCGTCAGTTTGTACTTGACAATGCTGTTGAAAAATAAGAGAAGAGCCTTTTAAGGCTCTTCTTTAAGTCATTGGAAAAGAAGGTGTAGGAGTGGAAAAAGGGCACAGGATTGCTTATGTAGAGCCTGGAAGCATTGGAGATGAGCTGGAAATTGAAGCAGGGGACCTGTTATTAGAAATAAATGGGAAGGCTGTAGCGGATGTTTTTGATTATCATTATTTAACTAATGAGGAGTATGTAACCCTGGTGATTGAAAAGGCCGGGGGAGAGGAATGGGAACTGGAGATTGAAAAGGAATATGAAGAGGACCTGGGGCTTTCTTTTGAACAGGGATTGATGGATGATTACCGTTCCTGCTCTAACAAATGCATTTTCTGTTTTATTGACCAGATGCCTCCGGGAATGCGGGATACTCTTTATTTTAAAGATGATGATGCAAGGCTTTCCTTCCTTCAGGGGAATTATATTACTCTTACAAATATGAAAGAAGAGGATTTGGAGCGGATTATTTTGTACAAGCTGGCTCCTGTTAATATTTCTATCCAAACGATGAACCCAAAGCTGCGCTGTGAGATGCTCCACAACCATTTTGCCGGAGACGCTTTAAAGAAGCTGAAAAGGCTTTATGACGCCGGGCTTGAGATGAACAGCCAGATTGTTTTGTGCAAGGGCTATAATGATGGAGAGGAGCTTGATCGGAGTATAAAAGAGCTTTCTGGATACCTGCCGTATATGAAAAGCCTTTCTGTCGTTCCCGTTGGGCTTTCCAAATACCGGGAAGGCCTTACTCTTTTAGAGAAGTTTACAAAGGAGGATGCTCTTACGGTTTTAGAGCAGCTGCATCATTGGCAGGAAAAACTTTTGAAGGAGCAAGGTACGCGCTTTGTATTTGCCAGCGATGAATGGTATCTGAAAGCCGGACTGCCGATTCCAGAAGAGGATTATTATGAAGGGTACGGGCAGCTGGAAAACGGCGTGGGCATGGTGCGTTCTCTCATAGATGAGGCGAAGGAGGCGGTCCGGGAACTTGCGTTTTCTACTCCAGATAGTCCAAAACGCCATATTTCCATGGCAACCGGGGTTTTAGCAGCTCCCATTTTAAAGGAAATTGCTACGGCCGTCCAGGAAAAACGCCCGGAAATTGATATAGAGGTCCATACAATCGTCAATTATTTTTTTGGTACGGACATTACCGTGGCCGGACTTTTGACAGGACAGGACATCATTGCCCAGTTAAAGGGAAAGGATTTGGGAGAATACCTGATTTTGCCGGACGTCCTTTTGCGGAGCGGGGAGGAAGTGCTTTTGGATGATATTACGGTCACGGATATGGAAAAGGCTTTACAAATTGAAATCCGTATTGTAAAATCAGACGGAAAGTCCTTGATTGATACTATAGTAAAGGAGTAAAGGAATGAGTAAACCAATTGTAGCTATCGTAGGCCGTCCAAATGTAGGAAAGTCCACGCTTTTTAATGCGCTGGCCGGTGAAAAAATTTCGATTGTAAAGGATTATCCTGGCGTTACCAGAGACAGGATTTATGCGGATGTTACCTGGCTTAATTATCAGTTTACTATGATTGATACCGGAGGAATTGAGCCGGAAACAAAGGATACCATGCTTTCTTATATGAGAGCGCAGGCGGAGATTGCAATTGCTGCGGCAGATGTGATATTATTTTTAGTAGATGTACGGCAGGGGCTTTTGGATGCGGACCTTAAGGTGGCGGATATGCTTCGGAAATCGAAAAAGCCCGTTGTTTTAGTAGTTAACAAGGTAGATAGTTTTGAAGAATACATGCCGGATGTATATGAATTTTATAATCTTGGTATTGGCGAGCCCCATCCGGTTTCCTCCAATGGAAAGCTGGGTATCGGCGATATGCTGGATGAAGTAGTAAAGCTGTTCCCAGAAGAGACGGCCGGGGAGGAAGAGGACGAACGGCCGAGGATTGCCATTGTTGGAAAACCAAATGTGGGGAAATCCTCTATTATTAACCGTTTGTTAGGAGAAAACCGGGTTATTGTATCCGATATTGCCGGAACTACCAGAGACGCCATTGATACGGCGGTACAATGGGAGGATAAGGAATACGTATTTATTGATACGGCGGGCCTGCGAAGAAAAAGCAAGGTAAAAGAGGAGCTGGAACGCTACAGCATTATCCGTACCGTAGCGGCGGTAGAGCGGGCCGATGTGGTTCTTTTGGTGATTGACGCCTCGGAAGGCGTTACGGAGCAGGATGCAAAAATTGCCGGAATCGCCCATGACAGGGGCAAAGGCGTAATTATCTGCGTTAATAAATGGGATTTGGTAGAAAAGGATGGAAAAACCGTATACCGTTATACGGAAAAAATAAGGAATATCCTCTCTTTTATGCCGTATGCAGAAATTATTTTTATTTCTGCCAAGACCGGGCAGCGTCTTCCAAAGCTTTTTGAACGGATTGAAACGGTAATCCAGTTCCAGAATTTAAGGGTGGCGACAGGCGTATTAAATGAGATTGTTATGGAAGCTGTTGCAATGCAGCAGCCGCCTTCGGATAAAGGGAAGCGCCTGAAAATCTTCTATACTACCCAGGTAGCGGTGAAGCCGCCGACTTTTGTTATTTTTGTAAATGATAAGGAGCTTATGCACTTTTCTTATACCCGTTATCTGGAAAACCGGATAAGAGATGCGTTTGGCTTCACCGGAACGGCGCTTAAATTTTTCATTCGGGAGAGGAAGGAAAAATAATATGTTTCCAGGTAGTTTTATTATTTTATGTTCGCTGGCTGCCGGTTATTTTTGCGGCTGTTTTACTACAGGTTATTTTGTGGGAAAAGCAAATCACGTTGACATCCAAAGAGAAGGAAGCGGAAATTCCGGGGCTACCAATGCTCTTCGGACAATGGGAATCAAGGCGGCTTTATTTACCCTTTTGGGAGATGCCTTTAAGGCGGTTATCCCTATCTTAATTTTACGTTTTGGCTTTCCTAATCTTTCGCCGTGCTGGGAGCTGTATGCTCTGTATCTTGGGCTGGGCGTTGTGCTGGGACATAATTACCCTTTCTACCTTCAGTTTAAGGGCGGGAAGGGCATCGCCGCTATGGGAGGAACAATCCTTGCGATTGCCGACTGGCGGGTTACATTGGCTGCAATCTTTATTTTTATTGCTATTGTAGCCGTCACCAGGTATGTATCCTTGGGTTCTTTAATCGTTGCCTGGACGTTGCCGGTTAATACGGTTTTGCTTTACAGGGAAAGCCCTGTTTTTTGGCATTTGCTGTCGGTGGCGCTTTTATTTACCCTTTCGGCGTATATCCGCCATTGGGCGAATATAAAAAGGCTTTTGACAGGTACGGAGCGAAAGATTGGAGAAAAGGCATAGGATATAATTTCCTATAAAGGAACAAAGAATCCTGCTCTGCAGGATTCTCCGCCTGCGGCGGGTCGCTTTAGCGGCATATTTCTTTTTAAATAAAAAAGGGTCTGCGTCCGCGCTGCATCCGCAGAACCGGGATATAAAAAGCAGCGCAGAAACGAGATGAAAAATGAAAAAAATAAGTTTATTGGGAGCCGGTAGCTGGGGTACTGCGCTGGCTATCCTGCTGGCTAATAACGGCCATGATGTAACCCTGTGGTCTGCCGTACCGGCAGAGGTAGCTATGCTCCGGGAAAACAGGGAGCATAAGGACAGGCTTCCGGGAGCGAAGCTTCCAGATAATATACAGATTAGCGACGACCTTTCCTTCTCCTGCCAGGATAAGGACTTAATTGTTTTTTCTGTAGCTTCTCCTTATGTAAGAGCTACGGCAAAAAATGCAGCTCCTTTTATCAGAGAGGGGCAGATTATTGTAAATGTAGCAAAGGGAATTGAAGAAACGACCCTTATGACGCTGTCTGAAATTCTGGAGGAGGAGATTCCACAGGCAGATATTGGCGTTTTATCCGGGCCGAGCCATGCGGAGGAGGTAAGCAGAGGAATTCCTACTACTGTCGTTGTGGCGGCGAAAACGAAGGATACCGCGTATTTTATCCAGGATATGTTTATGAACGAGGTTTTCCGCGTATATACCAGCCCGGATATTGTTGGTATTGAGCTGGGTGGCTCTGTGAAAAATGTAATTGCTCTTGCGGCGGGCGTAATTGACGGTCTGGGATTGGGGGACAATACAAAGGCGGCCCTGATAACCAGAGGTATTGCAGAAATGAGCCGTCTGGGCGTAGCCTTGGGCGGCAACGCAGAAACATTTTCCGGGCTTTCCGGGCTGGGAGACCTGATTGTTACCTGTACCAGCAAGCACAGCCGTAACCGGAACGCGGGTTATTTAATTGGAAAAGGTTATACTATGCAGGAGGCCATGAAAGAGGTAAACCAGGTGGTAGAGGGAGTATATTCAGCAAAAGCGGCTCTTAAAATGGCCCAGGAGCATGGGGTTTCCATGCCGATTGTAGAAGAAATAAATAAGGTGCTGTTTGAAGATAAGCCGGCAAAAGAAGCGCTTGGAAGCCTGCTTTGCCGGGACAAAAGAAGAGAATATTCCGATTTGAAATGGAGTAAATAAAGGGAGGATAAGGTATTATGAGTCTTGCAGCAAAAATTGACCACACGATGCTGAAGGCGGACGCCACATCGGAAACGATTCAGAGGTATTGCAGGGAAGCGAAGGAACATGGTTTTGCTTCCGTATGCGTAAATTCCTGCCATGTACCAAAAGTAGCGAAGGAGCTTCAGGGCTCCGGCGTAAAGACCTGCTGTGTTGTAGGCTTTCCTTTGGGAGCTATGCTGACGGAGGCGAAGGCTTATGAGGCAAAGGCTTCAGTAGCGGCAGGGGCTGAGGAAGTGGATATGGTAATTAATATCGGGGCGGTAAAGGATAAGGATTTCGACCTGGTTTATGAGGATATTAAGGCGGTGGTAGAAGCTTCTAAGCCAGCGATTGTAAAGGTAATTATTGAAACTTGCCTTCTGACAGAGGAGGAAAAGATTAAGCTGTGCGAGCTGTCAGTAAAGGCCGGCGCAGCCTTTGTGAAAACCTCTACCGGCTTTAGCACCGGCGGAGCAACTCCAGAGGATGTGGCTTTAATGAAAAAAACGGTTGGAGATAAGGCTTTGGTGAAGGCCAGCGGCGGCATCCGTACTCCAGAGGATGCAAAGGCAGTGCTGGAGGCTGGCGCAGACCGGATTGGGGCAGGAAACGGCATTATCTTATTATAAATCAGGATGGATAAATGGAACGATACCAGGAAATAGAACGGGGGCTTATAAAACGCTTCCGAAAGCCGATTTGGCGTAAATTTATTATGGCCCTTAAGGAATATGAGCTGGTTTGTCAGGGAGACCGGGTTGCCGTCTGTATTTCAGGCGGCAAGGACTCCATGCTTTTAGCCAAGTGTATGCAGGAGCTTCAAAGACATGGGAAATACCAGTTTGATTTGGAATTTCTTGTAATGGACCCGGGCTACAATGAAGAAAACAGAGAGAACATTATTAGAAATGCGGAAATGCTGCATATTCCCATCCATATCTTTAAAACGGAAATTTTTGATACGGTAGTCGATATAGAAGACAATCCCTGTTATCTGTGCGCCAGGATGCGCCGGGGCTATCTTTATAAGGAGGCCGGCCGCCTTGGCTGCAATAAGATTGCTTTGGGACATCATTTTGATGATGTAATTGAGACTATTTTAATGGGAATGTTGTATGGAGGACAGTTCCAGACGATGATGCCAAAGCTGAAAAGCACCAACCATCCGGGTATGGAGCTGATACGGCCTCTTTATTATGTAAAAGAGGCGGACATTATTAACTGGCGCGACTACCATGACCTGCATTTTATCCAATGCGCCTGCCGTTTTACAGAAAGCTACGCCAAGGCGGAGAATGCGGCGGATATTTCTAAACGGCAGGAAATGAAGCAGTTGATTCAGCAATTCCGTGAAACCAGCAGCGTTATTGAAAGCAATATCTTTAAAAGCGCTTATCATGTAAATTTAAATACAGTGATTTCCTATAAGCAGGATGGGGAAGAGCATCATTTTTTAGAAAAATTTGACAGGCAGTAAAGGAATAGCAGTTTATGAAGGAGCAATTTGAGCGTACGGCGCTTTTGTTTGGAGAGAAAGCCGTAGAAAGACTTGAAAACAGCCGGGTGGCTGTTTTTGGCGTTGGCGGCGTCGGCGGGTTTGCCGTAGAAGCTTTGGCAAGGGCCGGAATTGGGGCTTTCGATTTATTTGACCACGACAGGGTTTCCTTAAGCAACCTGAACCGGCAGATTATTGCGACCCACGCTACCGTAGGCCGGCAAAAGGTTGAGGTGATGAAGGAGCGTATTCTCTCAATTAACCCGGAGGCAAGGGTAGAAGTATATCCTGTATTTTTTTTGCCTGAAAATAAAAACGGCTTTGATTTTTCTATGTACGACTATATAGTGGATGCCATTGATACGGTAAGCGGCAAGCTGGCAATTATAGAAAAAGCCAAGGAATCCGGCGTTCCGGTAATCAGCGCTATGGGCGCCGGAAATAAAATAGATCCTTCCCGGTTTTTAGTAGCGGATATTTCTGAAACAAAGGGGTGCCCGCTGGCGAGAGTTATGCGCCGGGAGTTGAAAAAAAGGCAGATTTCTGATGTAAAGGTAGTTTATTCCGAAGAAGAGCCAAAAAGCTCTGAAAGATTTACGGAAAATGGAAAGCCTGTTCCTGGAAGCTGTTCTTTTGTACCCTCTGTGGCCGGGCTGATTTTGGCCGGAGAGGTGGTAAAGGATTTGGTTAGTGGCTGTTGAAAGGCGCCATAGATGATTTACTTGAGGTAGTAGGCCAGCATAACAAACTACTGGAAGAACAAAAAAAACAGAGGCTGGAAAATTGGTTTGTCGAATTATGAGCGGTAAAAAAACGAATCAGGCGAAGTGCAGCTACAACCTCTTCTATGAATATTTTCTCGCGGTAGCCGATTAGTCATAGTATAAAACCCCCTGACATATACTGTAAAAGCAGAAATCTTACAGGTATGGAAGGGGAATTTTTTTATGGACAACAGCATTTATAAGGATATACAGGCCCGAACCGGCGGAGAAATTTATATTGGCGTTGTCGGTCCGGTAAGGACCGGAAAGTCTACCTTTATTAAGCGCTTTATGGATCTTATGGTTATTCCGAATATGGAAGATGTACATAGCAGGGAGAGGGCTGTGGATGAGCTGCCTCAATCTGCAGCCGGAAAGACAATTATGACGACAGAGCCGAAATTTATTCCGAAGGAGGCGACGGAAATTGCTTTTTCTGAGGATACGAAGGCGTTTGTCCGGCTGATTGACTGCGTAGGATATATGGTAGACGGCGCGGCGGGGCATATTGAAAATGAACAGGAGCGTATGGTCAAAACGCCCTGGTTTGATGAAGAGATTCCTTTTACCCAGGCTGCAGAGCTTGGGACAAGGAAGGTCATTACCGATCATTCTACGGTAGGAATTGTGATTACAACGGATGGAAGCTTTGGAGAGATTCCCAGGGAAAATTATCAGATGCCAGAGGAGAGAACAATTCGAGAATTAAAAAAGCTTGGCAAGCCTTTTATCGTGCTTTTAAATTCTAACCGCCCTTATTCTGAGGATACAGTAGCTCTTGGAGAAGCCCTTTCTGAGCGGTATGACGTCAATGTGCTGCCAGTGAACTGCCAGCAGCGGAAAAAAGATGATATTAATCAGATTATGGCTCAGATGCTTTCGGCCTTTCCAATCAGCCGGGTGAATTTTTTCATTCCGAAATGGGTAGAAATGCTTTCAGGAAGGCATTGGCTGAAACAAGACCTTTTGTCTCAGGTAAAGGAAATTTTGGCCAGCCTGTCTTTGATTAAGGATGCCAG
>CATKYY010000068.1 GCA_949841225.1 uncultured Acetivibrio sp. | reverse complement strand
AAACTCAAATGAAAATCAGTCCGGTAATTCGGGCAGGTTTTTGTTTGAGTTTTTTACTATAAAAAATTTTTAAATGGAGGTAATGTATATGGCAAGTAAGTATGATGGATTGGCAAGAATCATCATCCAAAACGTAGGGGGACGAGATAATATTATCAGTATTGCCCACTGCATCACAAGGCTTCGGTTTAAATTAAAGGATGAGTCAAAGGCCAACACGGATGTTTTGAAGGCGACGGACGGGGTTGTTACAGTAATGCAGTCCGGCGGTCAGTACCAGGTGGTAATCGGAAACCATGTACCTGACGTATACGCTGTTGTTTGTGAACATGCCCATATTTCGGCAGAATCTTCCCAAGATGGAGGCAGCCAGCAGAAGATGGGCGTCGGAGCTACCTTGATTGACTGGATTTCAGGTATTTTCCAGCCTGTTCTGGCAATTCTTTCAGCAGCAGGTATTATTAAAGGTTTGTTGGCAGTGTGGAGCTTTGTAGACCCGAATGCGGCGGCTACCGGGGCTTATACCGTATGGTATTCCTTTGCAGACGGCTTCTTTATGTATTTGCCGATTATCTTAGGCGCAACGGCAGCAAAGAAATTTGGCGGCAGCCAGTTTCTTGGGATGGGTATAGGAGCGGCTTTGGTATACCCTAATATTACCAGCATGGCCAGTGCAGAGGCCATTGGAAAGGTATTGGAAGGAACTATTTTTGAAATGAGCTACAGCTCTACCTTTTTTGGCATTCCGATTATTATGCCGGCGGCAGGCTACGCGTCTACCGTAGTTCCGGTAATTGTGGCCACCTGGGTAGCTGTAAAGCTGGAGAAGAAACTAAAACAGGTGGTTCCAGATGTGATAAAGACTTTTATCGCGCCGGTTTGTACCTTTGCTATTATGCTTCCGCTGACCTTTTTAGCAATCGGACCGATAACCAGTATTTTGTGTAATATAATCGGAGCAATTTTCAGCGCTCTTTATGGTATTCCTGTTGTAGGAGGTTTAATTGCCGGACTTGCGCTTGGTGGTTTCTGGCAGGTATTGGTAATTTTCGGTCTGCATTGGGGCTTAATTCCGATTGGAATGATAAACTATGCGACCCTGGGCTATGATTTTGCGATGTCTCCATATTTTGCTGCTTCTTTTGCACAGTCTATGGTAGTTTTAGCAATTTACTTAAAGACGAAGGACCAAAAGATGAAGGATATGGCTCTTCCGGCATTTATTTCTGGTATCTTTGGCGTAACAGAGCCTTGTATTTACGGTATTACGCTTCCGAAAAAGAAACCGTTTATTATATCTTGTATCGCAGCTTCTATCGGCGGCGGAATTATCGGTTTAATGGGCGTTAAATCATATGCGATGGGCGGTCTTGGCGTGTTTGGCCTTCCAAGCTATATTGATCCAGTAAACCACAGTATGTATAGCATGATTTGGGTTATTATAGCTATGGTAGCAGCTATGGCGGTTGCTTTTGTTCTTACTTATATTACATATAAGGACGATGAACCGGCAAAAAGTGAAAAGAAAAATAATGTAAAAACAGTAGAAAATGAAAGAATTGCAGCTCCTGTAAAGGGTAAAGTAATCGAGCTTGCTCAGGTAGAGGATGAAGCGTTTTCTTCTGGCGCTTTAGGGGCTGGCGTTGCTATTGTTCCAGCAGAGGGAAAAATTTATGCTCCTGTAGACGGAACCATATCTACGTTTTTTCCAACAGGCCATGCTATTGGTATGGTAAGTAAGGGCGGAGCAGAAGTATTAATTCATGTAGGAATGAATACTGTAAAAATGGAAGGCAGAGGCTTTACAAAAAAAGCAAAGGAAGGCGAAGCTGTGAAAAAGGGACAGCTCTTGCTTGAATTTGATATAAAAGAAATTGAAAAAGCAGGATATTCTGCTATAACGCCTGTAATTATTACAAATACGGACGATTATGCAGACGTTGTATTGACAGATGCGAAGGAAGCGGAGCCAGGCGATACGATTATTACTGTTTTGTAAAACTGCAAAAAGCGGTTTTTAAGCGCACTATAAAAAGAGAGGGTCTGCGCGGCGGACTCTCTCTTGCTTCCTAAGACAATTCGTGTTAAAATTTTTATGTTAATCTGCAAAGAAGCCGCGCAAAATTTTTCACTGCCAAGTTTGTGTTTGCACGGCAACCGCAAACTTGATAGACACAAAAAGCCGTGCAGAAATGGAGTGAGAGTGAAAGATTTTAAAAATCTTTCACAACCAAGTTTGTGTCTGCATGGCAACCACAAACTTAACATGCACAAAAAGCCGTGCAGAAATGGAGTAGAAGATGAAAGGATTTAGAGAAGACTTTTTATGGGGCGGCGCAACGGCTGCTAATCAATTTGAGGGCGCGTGGAATGTAGATGGGAAAGGTCCTTCTGTTTCGGATATGTGTACAAATGGCTCCCATACGTCGCCAAAAAGGATAACGCCTGTTTTGGAAGAGGACACCTTGTATCCAAGCCGCGAGGCCATTGATTTCTACCATCATTATGAGGAGGATATAGCTCTGTTTGCAGAAATGGGCTTTAAGGTGTTCCGTTTATCTATTGCCTGGACCCGTATTTTTCCGACAGGTATGGAAAAAGAGCCGAACGAGGCCGGCCTTGCTTTCTATGATAAGGTTTTTGACGCCTGCAAAAAGCATGGAATTGAGCCTTTGGTTACGATTTCCCATTATGAGATGCCGTATGCTCTGGTAGAAGCGTGCAATGGCTGGGAAAGCAGAGAATGTATTGATTATTTCATGAACTACTGTGAAGCTATTTTTGAACGCTATAAGGACAAGGTGACATACTGGCTGACCTTTAATGAGATTAATTCAGGGACTATGCCAATGGGAAGCGTATTATCCCTTGGAACAATAAAGGGCTTCAGCGGAAATGTAATTGAGGCTCCAGATAAGCCGCAGGAGCGTTTCCAGGGACTGCATCACCAGTTTGTAGCCAGCGCAAAAGCTGTTAAACTGGCGCATGATAAGTATCCGCAATTTAAAATGGGAAATATGAGCATTTTTGCTACTATGTATCCATATACCTGTAATCCAGACGACGTAGTAGAGACTCAGAAACAGATGCAGATGATGAACTGGTTCTGCTCCGACGTTCAGGTAAGAGGCGCTTATCCATATTATGCGGACAGATTCTTTGAGGAAAAGGGAATCCAGATTAAAATGGAAGATGGCGATTTAGATATTTTGAAGAAAGGTTGCGTAGATTTCTATACCTTTAGCTATTATATGAGCAACTGCGTAGCGACCGGAGATGCGGCTAAGAAGACCAGCGGTAATCTGATGGGCGGCGTAAAGAACCCATATTTGGAGGCAAGCGACTGGGGCTGGCAGATTGACCCGAAGGGGCTTCGCTATACGCTGAATGAGATTTACAGCCGTTACCAGATTCCGGTAATGGTAGTGGAGAACGGATTAGGCGCATATGATAAGAAGGAAGAGGACGGCTCTGTTAATGACGATTACCGTATTGACTATTTGAAGAAGCATATTGAGCAGATGCGGGAGGCTGTAAAGGACGGCGTAGATTTAATGGGCTATACTCCATGGGGCTGCATCGATTTGGTCAGCGCTTCTACTGGAGAAATGGCAAAACGGTACGGTTTTATTTATGTAGATAAATATGACGATGGTACGGGTACTTTGGCCCGGAGCCGGAAGAAATCCTTCTATTGGTATAAAAAGGTAATTGAAACTAATGGTGAGGAATTATGAGTAAAGTAATTTTTTTAGATATTGACGGAACCCTGATGGATTTTGGAGGGGGCCTGACAGAACGAACAAAGGAAGCACTGCTGCTTGCAAAGGCAGCAGGGCATATTCTTATTTTATGCACAGGAAGAACGCGCTGCCAAATATCGGAGGAGCTTGCTAAAATGCCTTTTTCGGGAATTGTAGCGGCAGCAGGAGCTTATATTGAATATGAAGGTCGGGAGCTGTACCATATAACTGTAGAGGAGGAAAAGCTTTCCGGCCTGGTTTCTGTATTCCGGGAGAAAAAAGTTCCCCTTATGCTGATGGGAAAGGATACCCTTTACGGGACGGCTGAAGATTTGGAGAAAATCAGGAAGGCTATTCTGGAAGCGTGGGAGAACATATCGGCTGCAGACCCGCTGGATGAAATAGGAAGGATAGAAGTTTTAGAAGAAGGGAAGCCGCTGCCTTTGGTGGAAAAGACATTGTTCGAGGCTTCTCCGGTTTCTTTAGAGGAAATAAAGGGTCTTGCAGGCTCTTATTTTGACCTGGTTCCTTCCAGTTTCCAAAGAGAAGGGTCTTATAGAGGAGAACTAACGGTCCATGGCGTTACAAAAGCTTCTGGAATTGAGCGCGTTTTGAGCTATACAGGGAAGAGCCGGGAGGATACGATTGCTTTTGGCGACAGTTACAACGACCTGGAAATGCTTTCCTATGTGCAGGTTGGCGTAGCTATGGGCAACGCGCCGGAGGCTGTGAAAGAAGCGGCCGACATGGTAACAGATGATGTAAAGGAAGATGGGCTTTATAACGGTTTTTTAAAACTGGGATTATTATAAGGAAAGGATGAGGAAACGATGGGAAGATTACCAGAGGGCTTTTTATGGGGCGGCGCAACTGCCGCCAATCAGTGTGAAGGCGGTTATTTGGAAGGCGGCCGGGGCCTTGCCAATGTAGATGTAATTCCTCATGGCCGGGACCGTTTCCCGGTGATGCAGGGAACGCTTAAAATGACGGAATGCGACGAGGAGCATTTTTACCCAAGTCATGAGGCTATTGATATGTATCATACTTATAAGGACGATATAGCTCTGTTTGCAGAAATGGGCTTTAAATGCTATCGTTTTTCTATTGCCTGGTCGCGGATTTTTCCTATGGGGGATGAAGCCCAACCAAATGAAGAAGGTTTAAGGTTTTATGAAGCTTTAATTGACGAGTGTCTAAAATATGGGATTGAGCCGTTGGTTACGCTCTGCCATTTTGATGTTCCAATGCATCTGATAACCTCTTTGGGTTCCTGGAGAAACCGGAAGATGGTGGAGCTGTATGTAAAATACTGCGAGACTTTGTTCACAAGATTTCGGGATAAGGTAAAATACTGGCTGACATTTAATGAGATTAATATGCTTTTACATCTGCCGTTTATGGGCGCGGGCCTTCTTTTTGAAGAGGGAGAGCAGGAAGAGCAGATAAAATACCAGGCGGCTCATCATGAACTGGTAGCCAGCGCGTTGGTTACAAAAAGGGGACATGAAATCAATCCTGAATTCAAAATCGGATGTATGCTGGCGGCGGGCAATACTTATGCAAATACATGCGCGCCGGAGGACGTATGGAAGTCTATGGAAAAGGACAGGGAAAACTATTTCTTTATTGATGTTCAGTCCAGAGGTGCATACCCGTCCTATGCGTTAAAGATGTTTGAAAGAGAAGGGATTCAGATTGCTATGGAGCCAGAGGATGAAAAAACATTGAAGGAAAATACAGTTGATTTTATTTCCTTCTCTTATTATTCCTCCCGTCTGACCAGCGCAGATCCGAAGGTAAGTAAAGAAACGGAAGGAAATGTATTTGCAACCCTGAAAAATCCATATCTGAAGGCAAGCGAGTGGGGATGGCAGATCGACCCGCTGGGGCTTCGGATTACATTAAATTCTTTGTACGACCGTTATCAGAAGCCTTTATTTATTGTAGAAAACGGCCTGGGGGCTGTGGATACAATAAAAGAGGATGGAACCATTGACGATACTTACCGGATTTCATATCTAAGAGAACATATTAAAGCGATGGAGGCCGCCGTTAACGAGGATGGCGTAGAGCTTTGGGGCTATACTCCATGGGGTTGCATCGACCTGGTCAGCGCTTCTACCGGCGAGATGAAGAAACGTTACGGATTTATTTATGTAGATAAGGATAACGAAGGAAAGGGTAGTTTGGAAAGAAAGAAAAAGGCCTCTTTCGACTGGTATAAAAAGGTAATTGCCAGCAATGGGGAGGATTTGGATTAAAGCAAAAACATATGGAAATGGAGTATCAAATGCAGAAATTTGATTTTGAACAAGTGAAAAATCCAGAATATTTTCAAGAAAATAGAAGGAAGGCCCATTCTGACCATAGTTTTTATAGGACTATGGAAGGAGCGAAATGGGAAAATAATGATTTTAAATATTTTCTGAACGGCACATGGAAGTTTTCTTATGCTTCTAAACCTGCTTTTAGTATAGAAGGCTTTGAAAGCTTAAATTATGACTGCCGGGAATGGGCGGATATTAAGGTTCCGGCCCATATACAGTTGGAAGGCTACGATACGCCTCAGTACGCTAATACCCAGTATCCATGGGAAGGAAAGGATGAAATTGCGCCGGGGGAAATTCCGATGAATTTTAATCCAACGGCAAGCTATGTAAAATATTTTATAGTTCCAGAGGAGTGGAAGGGAAACAAGGTGTATATTTCCTTTCAAGGCGTAGAAAGCGGAATGGTTCTGTGGTGCAATGGAAATTTTGTGGGCTATAGCGAGGACAGCTTTACTCCTCATGAATTTGATTTGACGCCTTTTCTTGTAGAAGGTGAAAATAAATTGGCTGTCAGGGTTTATAAATGGACGGCGGGAAGCTGGCTGGAGGATCAGGACTTTTTCCGCTTTTCAGGGATTTTCAGGGATGTTTATCTGTTTACAGTACCCCAGGTTCATATCTGGGATATAAAAGCAGAGACCTTGCTGAACGACAGCTTTGACGCTGGGACTTTAAAACTGGAGCTTTTATGCGAAGGCGAAGGGACGGCAGAGCTTTCTTTATTAGACGGGAAGGAATGCGTAGCAGAGCTTTCCCTTGGGATTCAGGAAAAAACAGAGGGTATATTAGAAATTTCTAAGCCAAAGCTTTGGAGCGCGGAGTCTCCAAAGCTGTACCAGATGTTTATTACTGTAAAGAACGCCTCCGGCCAGATAGAGGAGGTAGTAAAACAAACGATTGGTTTCCGGCGTATGGAAATTAAAGACAGTATTATGTATTTGAACGGGAAGCGGATTATTTTTAAGGGCGTAAACCGCCATGAATTTGATTCCCGTCATGGGCGCGTACCAAATAGGGAGAATCTGATCCAGGATTTCATTACGATGAAACAGAATAATATTAACGCTATCCGGGCCAGCCATTACCCAAATGATTCCAGCTTCTACCAGCTCTGCGATGAGTTTGGCTTTTATGTTATTGATGAGACAAATCTGGAGACCCACGGCTGTTGGGACGCCATAGAAAGAGATATGGAGCCTCTGGAATTTTCTGTGCCAGGAGACAGGCCGGAGTATATGGCGGCCATCCTTGACCGGGCTAATTCTATGTATCAAAGAGATAAAAACCATCCTTGCGTTGTTATTTGGTCTTGTGGAAATGAGGCTTATGGAGGTAAGGACCTTCTTGAAATGTCTGAGTTTTTCCGAAGGACAGACCCAAGCAGGCCGGTACATTATGAAGGAGTTTACAGGGACGACAGATATTCAGGAACGACGGATATTCGAAGCACCATGTATACGCCAGTTTCTGAGATTAAGGAGTATTTGAAGGAAAACAGGGATAAGCCCTGTATTGTATGCGAGTATACCCATGCTATGGGAAATTCCTGCGGCTCTATGGATAAATATATGGAGCTGTGTGAAGAGGATCTTTTGTTCCAGGGAGGTTTTATCTGGGACTATATAGACCAGTCTCTTTATATGAAAACCCGTTATGGAGAAGAGGTATTGGGCTATGGCGGCGATTTTAACGACAGGCCGAATGACGGTAATTTCAGCGGCAATGGTATTTGTTTTGGCGGCGACAGGAGAGAAACTCCAAAAATGCAGGCTGTCAAATTCAATTATCAGGGCTTTGCTATCCATGTAGATGCAAAAAATCGGAAGGCGCGCATCAAAAATAAGAATCTTTTTACTAACAGCAGGGAGTATGGCTGCATAGTAACGGTAGAGCGTGATGGAATGCTGGTAGAGACGGCTTCTATGGAAACGGCGGTGGAGCCTTTAGCTGAGGCGGAGTATATTTTGCCGGTTTCTGAGATGGTTCTTCCAGGCGAGTATGCCATAACAGTATCCTTTTTATTGAAGGAAAGCGAGGTTTGGGCGGAGCAGGGCTATGAAATAGCTTTTGGACAAGGGCTTTATCAATGCGCTGGTACAAGAAAGAAAGAAACGGCGGAGGATGCCCTGGAGACTTCTGTATTTGAGGTTATCCATGGTTATAATAATATTGGCGTCCATGGAGCTAATTTCCATGCTATTTTTTCTATTCTTTTTGGCGGGTTAGTTTCTTATGTATATAAAGGAAGGGAAATGATCAAAGCAGCGCCGAAGCCGAATTTCTGGAGGGCGCCTACAGATAATGATATGGGCTGGCAGATGCCGTATCTATGCGGGACCTGGAAAACAGCCAGCATGTACCTGACGCATAAGCGGGAAAGCAAGCTGGTTCCAGGAAATCCAGCCGTGAAGGAAGAAAAGGATGCAGTTACAGTTAGCTATACTTATTATTTGCCGACAGCGCCGGAAACAGCCTGCCAGCTTTCGTACAGAGTAGAGGCAGATGGGAAAATTACTGCGGTATTGTCTTACGAGCCAGAAAAGGGAACGCATCCAATGCCGGAATTTGGCGTTATGTTCCGAATGGATGCCGATTATGAAAATGTGACCTGGTATGGAAACGGCCCGGAGGAGACCTATAGCGACAGAGAACAGGGCGGAAGAATCGGTCTGTTTTCAAATAAGGTATCTGATAATATGGCGGATTACCTGGTGCCGCAGGAAACTGGAAATAAAACCAGAGTACGTTTTGCCAGGGTGACGGATAATCATGGGCGCGGATTAGAGTTTTGCGGCGAGGAACTGAGCTTTTCTGCGCTGCCGTATACGCCTCATGAGATTGAAAATGCATTGCATGGATTTGAACTGCCGCCAGTGCATTATACCAATGTCCGGGTGGCAATGAAGCAAATGGGTGTTGGCGGCGATGATAGCTGGGGAGCGAAGCCGCATCCAGAGCATTATATTGATATAGATGGAAAACTAAGCTTTACCTTTAGTTTTAAAGGAATTTAGAGTAATAAAAAAGAGAGAAAAGTCATAAACTGGCCAATCCCCTCATACATTGTAAAAAAGCATGTATGAGGGGATTTTTTGAAAGGTTATATAGAAGAAAGAGCAGTAGCGATAGCGAACTATATTATTGAAAATAACGCTACTGTAAGACAGACTGCAAAGCAGTTTGGAATTAGCAAAAGCACAGTACATATAGATGTAACAAATAAGAATGAAAAAAGGAAGAAAATAGTAAGAAGTCTTAAAAATATATAGAATTTTTAAAAAGAAAAAAACTTAAAGTTAAAAAACATTGTAAAATTTTTATAAAAGTACTATAATAGATTTACCAGCAAACTTGACCTATAGGACGGAGGAGGAAATGAGTAATGTTTAACAAGGAAAGAATTGAAAAAAGGCTCACGAAATCTTTTGTGATGATTTCGGCGATTACGTCAGTTGCGGCGATTGTAGCTTTAATTGCAATGATTGTTGTTTCTACCAGATATTCTTATGCGCTAATTAATTTTGGTTTTGCACAGGGAGACATTGGTAAGGTATTATTTGAATTTGCAGATTGCAGATCATCGCTTCGGGCTGCTATTGGATATGATGATGCAGATGCTATTGCAACCGTAGTAAAACAACATGAGGAAAACAAGGTTTTATTTGATCAGTATTTTAAAGCTGTAGAGAATACCATTGTATCAGAAGATGGAAGAAAAAATTATGATGCGATAGAGGCAGAGCTGGAATCCTATTGGGAATTAGACGCCCAAATTATAAAGCTTGGAGCAACAACGGACAGAGAGGCCTGCCGGCAGGCGCAGGAGATGGCTCTGGGCGATTTACAGACGAAATACAGCAGTATCTATGGAAAGCTGGAAGGGCTCTTAAACGTGAAGGTAAGCGAAGGTAATAGTCTTTCAGCTACGCTTAAGATGCTGTCTATGGTGTTGATAGCGGTTATTGTGGCTTCTATTGTGGCTGCAATTATTGTATCCACAAGAGTGGGAACGAGTATTGCACGGGGAATTGCTAAGCCATTGATAGAGCTGGGAGACAGGCTTAAACTGTTAGCGGCGGGAGATTTTTCAAGCCCGTTCCCTTCTGTTGCCGCGCAGGACGAGGTTGCAGACATGGTAAAAGAAGCGGAGCTTATGTCAGATACGCTGAATGAAATTATTAATGACATTGGCGTTATTTTAGGTAAGATGGCAGAGGGTAATTATGCTGTTAAATCTACAATGATACATAAATATACAGGCGATTTCTCAAAGCTAGTTGATTCTATGTGGGGTTTGAAGGAGCAGATGACGATTACTTTACGCTCTATGGCAGAGGCATCAAATCAGGTATCTGCAGGAGCGGTAAACCTGGCGGAATCGGCTCAGAGTATTGCAGAAGGCGCCACAGACCAGGCAGGCGCAGTAGAAGAGCTGCAGGCCACCATCGCTAATATTACAGAGGCTCTTGGAAGAAGTGCGGAGAGCGCTGAGGATTCTTATGAGCAGACGCAGAAATATGCAGATGAGGCGGATAACAGCCGTGAAGGAATGGATACCGTTGTGTCTGCCATGAAGAAGATTGACGATACTTCTATGAAGATTGGTAATATTATTTCAGAAATTGAATCTATTGCATCCCAGACAAATCTTCTGTCTTTAAATGCATCTATAGAGGCTGCCAGGGCAGGAGAGGCAGGCCGCGGCTTTGCGGTGGTTGCAGACCAGATTCGGCAGTTGGCAGAGCAGAGCGCGCAGGCGGCGGTTGATACCAGAGAGTTAATAGAAAGCTCTTTACAGGAAATTAAAGGCGGTAACCGCGCTGTAGAAAGCGCATCAAGTTCTATCGAAACTGTAGTAGAAGGAATTAAACAGATTGCAGATGTTTCCAAGAAGTTAAGTACAATGATTGGGGAACAAAACGAGATGATGCGTCAGGCAGAAGAGGGCGTAAATCAGATTTCAGAGGTAGTACAGAACAACTCAGCGGCTGCGGAGGAAACTTCCGCTACAAGTCAGGAATTGTCCGCTCAGGCAACTACGTTAGATGATCTGGTAGGCCAGTTTACCTTAGACAACGAATAAACAATAACAGAGGAGCAGATATTATTCAAGTATCTGCTCCTTTATTATTTTTTAATAGGAAATTCCTTCGGATTCCCTATAAAATAAAAAACAATTATCGCACTGCGGCGGAAAAGCTATTGTAAATCAATTATGTTTGCTGTATATCCTATTGCCTCAAGAAATTTCAACAAATCATCTGTCTTTAAAAAGATGGTCTTTTCATTTGTATTTGGGTGGAAGCCCATTCTTTCTTCTGAGATAATTTCCCTGTCAAAATATACCTGAATATCTTTGTCTTCATTATTTAACAGTCCAAAGGGTGATACAACGCCCGGAGGCAATAACATTTTTGTATACAAGCTGTCGGAAAAAGCCATTTTGACATGTTTTTCTTGCATAATTTCTGCAAATTGTTTCATATCCAGGCGCTTTTGGTCATCCATAATTAAAAGGTAATACGCTGTTTTTCTGTCTGTTTTTAATTTTTATTATAACAGTTACAAGGTTCCCATGGCAATTAAGAAATAATCTTTTGGCTCTTGTACGCTCAATTTTTCATGAATTTAGTATAAATATCATGCAAGGTGGACTATTTTTCAATGGAATTTCATAGTTATGGACAAGGAGTTCGCTGCAGACGTGTACAGGAGGTGGGATGATTATTTTAAATAAGGTAAAACTGAGTTTTCATTTTTATAATCCTAATACAGTGGAGGAAACGGTGGATTACATAACAGAAATATTTATAGAGGTAAATCAGGAAAAGGTAGAGAGGACGTTAAAGGATGCAGCGGAAGCTTTGCACGCCAAGAGAAGCATAAATAGGGAAAAACTAGCTGAAAGGCTGGTATTATA
>CATKYY010000067.1 GCA_949841225.1 uncultured Acetivibrio sp. | reverse complement strand
GGATATGATAAAACGATTGGAGATTATTTTAATCTGACAATTAATGAAAAAGAGGCTAAGGTAATTTGCCAGATATATCAATGGTATGTAAAGGATGGTTATGGCGCGGCCAGGATTTCTACTATGCTGAATGAGAGAGGCTTTAGGACAAAACGTAATTGTCAGTGGAGCCAGAATGCAATCTGCCGTATTTTAACGAACGAGCTCTATATGGGAAAAGTCATTAATGGCAAGCAAGAGGTAGCGGACTTTTTGACTGGACAAAGAAAGGATAAGAAGGAAGAGGAATGGATGATTGTGGAACGGCCGGATTTACGGATTATTGAGCCGGAGATATTTGAGGAAGCGCAGACAATTTTAGCATCCCGTAATAAAGCGTTCCATACCTCGCATGAGCGTCAGAGCAACAAGTATTTATTCTCTACATTAATTCGTTGTAAGGAGTGCGGATGGTCATTTAGAAGGATGGTGCGGACGTATAAGAATACTTATGTCCGCTGGGTATGCTCCGGGCACAATGGAAGAGGAGCAGACAGTTGTCCTAGCGCGGTTGCAATAGATGAGGAGGAGATGATTGGAGCGTTGCAGGAATACTTTGCAGATATTTTGAAGCAAAAGAAAAAGGTTACTCAATATGTAGTGAATGAATTTCAAAGAGTTTACCGGGCAAAGGATGAAAATACCGCTTATGAAAGGGAATTGAATTCCCGCTTAAATAAACTGCAAAAATCCAGGCAGAGGTATATGGATATGTATACGGACGATTTGATTTCCAGAGAGGAATTAAATGAAAAAATTGGCGGTATGCGTAAGGAAATAGAGCAGTTGGAAAATGAACGAAGCATGATTTCTTATCATTTGACGAAAGGAGAAGAGCTGGAAAATATCTTGAATAAAACCTTTAAGAGGATAGAAGATATTGCGGATGTACGGGAAATGACAAATGTGCAGTTAAAGAAATTGATTCAGAAAATAGAGGTGGATAAGGAAGGGAATGTGGATATTTATCTGCGGCTATTCCAGGATTTAGGATTGGATGAGAACGTTCTGGTTAATAACGGCCATACATAAAGATGTAACAGAAAGATTGCTTCAGATTAATCCGTCTTTGGCTACAGAAGCAAGAAAAATCCTGGACCTCAACAAGTCGGAACGTCATATACGCGGTGGACTTGCTACCCGGGAGAAATATCTTCATTCAGATCACAGATAAGATGCATACCGCATAGATTGAAGTAAATAAGGGATTGTATCAATCGACGCAATCCCTTTGCTTTCTTTATTTTACTAACCGGAAATATTTTAAGGAGGAAGTCTTTACCGTGCGGTTTGCTTTACACTGGTTGCCGCCCCACTTCCAGTTTTGTTCAATGAGAGTTACGGTGCCATTACTGTTTACCTTTTTAACAATGGACCAATGGCCGCTTTTATAAGCGACATCCCCTTCTCTTGGAGATTTTACAGAAGAAAATTTCTTTCCCTCATAGGTTTTTGGAGTAGAGCCGCCGAATAAGTTGTATACAGAGACATTGTATACCTTTTTATAGTATTTTTTAATAAAGGCGGCGCAGGAATAGGTGGCGCTGCTGCCATCATTGCCTCCCTTGCGGTAGATAGCGTCTACGCCATTGAAGGTATCGGCTACAAAACCGGTTTTTGTAATAGTTAACGTTTTTTCTTTATATGTAATGGTTTCATTTTTATTTTCCTTATCAGGCTTTGTATCTTCTATGTCGGTATCCTCTTCTTCTGGAGCTTCCATATCAGAATTTTCATCAGCCTCTGTTTCTTCGATTTCTTCTGAAATCCCGGCCTCTTCACCGGCTTCGTTTTCTTTGGCAGTATCCTCTGCCGCATCTTCCTGAATTTCCGCTGCAAAAGCAACGGCAGGTTGTGCAGGTATTGTGCCGCTAATAGCGGCGGTAGCTAGTATTAAGACAAGCAGTTTTCCCCAATTCTTTTTCATTTGTTACAATCCCCTTCTTATTTTGTAAAAACTCACGATATTAATATAGCAAAATTTTAGAGGAAATGCAACATAAATTTAACAAATCTGTAATAAATTTAATAGGATGCCTAATTTCTGGTTAATAGTTTATAGATATAGCCCCCCATATTTCCTCCAGAAAGAAGATGCACCAGTACGTCTCTGTCCCAGAGGATTATATTATTTGCCAGGGCTAAGTTCTGGGCATTTTTGGTGAAATAGGAGTTGGTAACAACCATGCCCTTATCAGCTTTATAGTAAGCCATGGAGCCGATGACCTCTTGAACGGCTTTTACGCCGATGTTAGAACGGTAGCGTTTTGCCTGCACACAAATTGTCAAATTTTTTTTGCGAAGAATTAAATCTGCTCCATAATCATTAGAGGCTTTCGTAGTTTTGGCATAGAAGCCCATGCGTTCAAAATGGGCTTTTAAAAAGACTTCAAATTCTTGTCCTGTCATCTTGTCAATCCGGCGAATAGAAAAATGCAGAATCCGCCATAGGGTAAACCGACGCCAAAGGAAGCGGAGGAGCAAGACAAAACTCAGGCAAAAAAGAAAAGCAGCTCCAGCTAAAAAGGTGGGCCAGTAAAGGCTGTCAACGGACTGTTTGACGACAGTGATAACGCGGGAAAGGGAGTTAGGAAAGAAGCCGGCCCATCCCACGAAAAGTAAAACAGAGAGAAAAAGGGATTCTATGATTGTAAAAAATACTCTTCTTATATAATTTTTCATATGTAATGCCTCGTCTGAGATGATAATTATTATTTAGAGTATATCCCTTTTCGGAAAAAAAGTACAGTCTTTTAAGTTTTTGTGTTTTTTAGGATTTTCCCAACAACGACCGCTGCGATAACTAAAACGGCGTCTTTAAGAAGGTAAGGAAGAGACATTAGAAGGGCCGCCGCCGGGAAGCTCATTCCTGTTAGAACCATGTATTGGAGAGTGCCGGACAGATGGCAGAGGAAAAGACCTATGATACAAAGAAATGCCTTTTGCCAGAGGGATTTTACTTTTTCAGACAGGCCGCATAATATTGCCATAAAAGGATAACCAAGGATAAAGCCGCCGGTTTTTCCGAATATGACGCCAAGGCCGCCGCCGAAATTAGCAAATACAGGCGCTCCAAATGCGCCGATTAAAATATAAATTATCATAGCTACAGCTCCCAGCTTCCAGCCAAGGACCACGCCGCAAAGGGCAACGGCAAAAACCTGGATAGTCATAGGTACGCCGGAAGGCATAGGAAGGGAAAGCTGGGACATAACGGCAAGAACGGCGGCGAACATTCCTGTAAGTATCATATTTCTTGTAGATAAGCGATTATGTGTTTTCATAAAACTCCTTTCAATGGGTAACTATAGCGCTAACATAATACAGAGTATAGCAAAAGGAAGTCCTATTGTCAACTAAATTTAAAATATAGTTGACAATAGGACTTCCTTTTATAATTTACAGTTTAAATCCTTGAAAGGCTTTGCTCAATATCAGCCAAAATATCTTCAACATTTTCTAAACCAACAGAAAAACGAATCATACCTGGATTAACGCCTGCGGCAATAAGCTGCTCCTCTGTTAGCTGTCGGTGGGTGGCGCTGGCCGGATGGAGGACGCAGGTGCGTATGTCTGCAACATGAACTTCATTTGAGGCCATTTTAAGGCCGTCCATAAACCGGACTGCATTTTCTTTGCCGCCTTTAATTACAATAGAGATAACTCCGCAGCTTCCCTTTGGAAGGTATTTTTTTGCCCGGTCATAGTATTTATCTCCAGGGAGGCCGGAATAATAGACCTCTGCAATTTTATCGCTGTTTTTAAAATATTGGGCTACCTTCATAGCGTTTTCACAATACCGCTCCATGCGGATAGCCAGAGTTTCCAAACCGAGATTCAAAAGGAAGGCGGAATTTGCAGCCGGATAACAGCCGAAATCCCGCATTAGCTGCATTCTGGCTTTGATAATATAGGCTGTTTTTCCAAAATCTCTGGTATATACAACGCCGTGGTAGGATTCGTCCGGCTCCGTAAATTCTGGAAATTTTCCATTGGTCCAATCAAAATTTCCGCTGTCGATAATTACGCCGCCTATCTGGAGAGCGTGGCCGTCCATATATTTGGACGTAGAATGTATGACAATATCTGCTCCAAAGGAGATTGGCTTGCATAAAATAGGAGTAGCAAAGGTATTGTCGATAATCAGAGGTACTTTGTGTTCATGGGCAATTTTGGCAAATTTCTCAATATCCAAAACTGTTAAGGCCGGATTTGCAAGGGTTTCTCCAAAAACAGCCTTGGTATTTGGCCGGAAAGCCCTGCTGATTTCCTCCTCGCCAGCCTCTGCATCAACAAAGATACATTCAATGCCAAACCGCTTTAATGTAACGGCAAAGAGGTTTACAGTTCCGCCGTAAATGGTTGAAGTGCTGATAAAGCTGTCGCCGGCGGAGCAAAGATTTAAAATGGATAAAAGAGAAGCGGCCTGCCCGGAGGAGGTGCACATAGCGCCTACGCCGCCCTCTAAGTCCGCCAGTTTTTTTTCAACGCATTCTACTGTAGGATTAGAAAAGCGGGAGTACATATGGGCGGTTGGCATATCGAAAAGCTGGCCGATATGCTCTGTAGAGTCAAAACGGTAGGTAGTGCTCTGCACAATAGGCATTACGCTGGGACCGCCGTTTTCCGGGGTGTAGCCTGAGTGAAGGCATTTGGTTTCGTCTTTCATATTTCCCTCATTTCTGCACTGCTTTTTAAACGTCGTAGGTTTCTGCTTTTTCAGTGCTTAGGTTTGCAGATATATGGTATTTATTTAGAATACTGGAATTACAGCTCCTGCGTAAGTGTCGTTAATATAATTTTTAACCTCTTCAGATTGGAAGGCTTCAATAATATCCTTTATTTTCTGGCTGTCCTGCGTGCCGTCCTTAACTGCGATTACATTTCCGCGGAGAGTAATTTTTTCTCCTGTAATTTCTTCGATGTAAAGGACGTTGGAGGTGTTTCCAAGGTCTGCTTCCAGCGCATAGTTGCCGTTAATAATAGCGGCATCCACATCGTCCAGCATTCTAGGAAGGCCGCCGGCCTCAATTTCCTGGAACTTAAAGTTGTGAGGATTTTCTGTAATATCGGCAGGAGTTATGTCGCCCTCTGCCGGAACAGAAATCAGACCTGTTTCAGCAAAGACGCGAAGGGCTCTGCCCTCGTTATCTGTGTCGTTTGGAATGGCAATAACGGCCCCGTCAGGAAGGGAAGCCAGGTCTGCGATGTTTTTTGCGTAAATACCCATTGGTTCAGCATGGACAGAAGCAGCAGAGATAAGGTGCATATCTCTTTCAGCATTCTGGCCTTCCATATAGCCAAGAGTCTGGAAATAATTGGCATCCAGCTCGCCTTCCTCTAAGGCGGTGTTTGGCTGAACATAATCGGTATATTCCACAATTTCTACCTCATAGCCTTTTTCCTTCAGGGCAGAGGCGGCTACCTCTGTAATGTCCTTGTGGGGAACCGGACTTACGCCAATCAGAATTTTTTTGTCGTTGTCTGCCGCCTGCTTTGCGCCGCAGCCAACGCAGCCAAGAGCCAAAATTGCGGCTAAGGCCAGTGCGAATACTCTTTTTTTCATAAACATTTCCTCCTAGTTTGATAGTTTACTGTATAAATAATTGCCTAAAGCTTGTAAGCCCTGGACAAAAATAATCAGGATAACGCAGGTGGCAATCATCATATCAGTTTCATAACGCTGGTAGCCATAACGGATAGCGACGTCGCCCAGGCCGCCTGCGCCAATAGCCCCGCCCATAGCAGAATAACCGATAATGCTGATTACGGTCAGGGTGATGCCAGATACGATGGCCGGGATAGCTTCTTTAATCATTACCTTAAAAATAATCTGGGTGTTGGAGGCTCCAAAGGATTTGGCGGCCTCAATGACGCCCTGATCTACCTCTCTTAAAGCCGATTCAATAATTCTTGCCACAAAAGGGATAGCCGATACGGTCAAGGGTACAATAGCTGCGCCAACTCCATAGGATTTACCTGCAATGGCGCGGGTAAAAGGAATGATAATAACCATCAGGATAATGAAAGGGAAGCTTCGGAAAATATTGACCAAAAGGTCTAATATGGTATATACCGCTTTGTTTGGCTTTAGACCGTCGCTTGCAGTAACTGTCAGAATGATTGCCGGGATAAATCCCAGGATAACGGCTAGAGCGGTAGAGGCAGCTACCATAATAAAGGTTTCTTTACATGCAGTTAAAATAATTTCTGCCATTATTTACTCCATTTCTGCACGGCTTTTTGCGCTTATCAGATTTGCGGGCGCCGTGCAGACGCAAACCTGCGGATTGAAACTTTTAATTTTCAATTTTTAAGCACTTCCCATAAAATTGCTTTTTTTTCAAGGTAGGCGGTTACAGCTTCTTTGTCCCTTTCTTCTATATTAATAATTAAGCTTCCTAAGATTTCATGACGGAATTTCTCCAGCTTGCCGCCGATAATGGAAAAGTCAATTGAAAGCTCCTTGGCCATTTTAGTGATAACCTGGTTTTCAGAGGAGGCGCTTGGAAAATACAGACGGATATTAATGCCCTCTTCTGGGTAAAATTCGTCCTCTTCGTCAGCTCCCAGGAATTTTTTCAGATGGGTGTCCGGGCTTAGGAAAATATCTCCAGGTTTTCCCTCGGCCCGGATTTTTCCGCCGTCAATCAAAGCGACCCGCTGGCATACTTCTTTGATAACCTCCATCTGATGAGTTACAATTACAATAGTAATTCCCATTTGTTCATTGATTTTTAACAGCAGGGATAGAATATCCTTTGTAGTTTTTGGGTCCAGGGCGGAAGTGGCTTCATCACATAACAGGATTGCCGGGTCCAGAGCCAGGGCTCTGGCTATGGCGACTCTTTGCTTTTGGCCGCCGGAAAGCGCTGAGGGCTTTGCATTTCTTTTTTCCGACAGGCCGACCAGCGTAAGGAGCTTTTCTACTTTCTCCTTAATTTCTGTCTTGTCTGCTCCCCAGACCTCTAAAGGGAGGGCTATGTTGTCGAAAACGTTTTTTCGGCTCATAAGGTTAAAATTCTGAAAAATCATGCCAAGATCCTTCCGAAACTCTCGAAGCTCCCTTGGATTCAATTCTTTTACTTCCCGGTCCTTTACCTTCACGCTTCCTCCCGTGTAGGTTTCCAAACCGTTGATACAGCGCAGGAGGGTTGATTTTCCAGCGCCGCTGTGTCCAATCAGGCCATAGATTTCTCCTTGGTTAATATGTATATTAATGTCCTTTAATACCTGGACATCGCCAAAATGCTTTTCTACATTTGTAATTTCTATCACTGAACGCCACTCCCTAATGTTTCAATTTGCTAATTTGTGCTTATACCCGTCTAGAAAAATTCCAGGCGGGTATAAGTTTGAAAATCTGTTTATAAGTATTTTTTCAAAATATCTACTTTGTCTAAGCTCTCCCAAGGCAGGTTAAGGTCGTTTCTGCCAAAATGCCCATAAGCGGCCGTCTGCTTGTAAATTGGGCGGCGAAGAACCAGCATTTTAATTATGCCCGCTGGGCGGAGGTCAAAGTTTTCGCGGATAATTTCAATCAACTTTTCATTGGATAAACGTCCTGTACCAAAGGTATCAACCATAATAGAGGTAGGCTGAGCTACGCCGATGGCATAAGAAAGCTGAATTTCACATTTATCTGCAAGGCCGGCAGCTACAATATTTTTTGCAACGTAGCGGGCTGCATAGGCAGCGGAACGGTCTACCTTGGTACAATCCTTGCCGGAGAAAGCGCCGCCGCCGTGACGGGCATAGCCGCCGTAGGTGTCTACAATAATTTTACGGCCAGTAACGCCGCTGTCGCCATTTGGACCGCCGATAACAAAGCGTCCGGTAGGATTAATAAAATAGTTGGTATTTTCATTCACAAGATCTTGCGGAACTACAGCGTCAATAACATATTTCTGTATATCCTTATGTATCTGTTCCTGGCTGATTTCAGCGGCATGCTGAGTGGAAATAACAACGGCATTGATATGCACCGGCTTTCCATTTTCATCGTATTCTACAGTAACCTGAGATTTTCCGTCTGGACGGAGGTAAGGCAGAGTACCGTTTTTACGAACCTCAGAAAGCTTTCTGGTCAGCTTGTGAGCAAGAGAGATCGGATATGGCAGGTATTCTTCCGTTTCGTTGGAAGCGAAGCCGAACATCATACCCTGGTCGCCCGCGCCGATTGCTTCAATATCGCTGTCGGACATTTTATTTTCTTTTGCTTCTAAAGCCTTATCGACGCCCATAGCAATATCGGCAGACTGCTCGTCCAGAGCTACAATAACGCCGCAGGTATTAGCATCAAATCCTTTTTCAGAGGAATCGTAGCCGATTTCGCGGATTGTGTTCCGAACAATTTGCTGAATGTCAACATAGCCGTTGGTAGTAACCTCTCCCATAACCAGTACAAGGCCGGTAGTAATAGCAGTTTCGCAGGCAACGCGGCTCATAGGGTCCTTTGCGATTAAGGCGTCTAATACAGCGTCGGAAATCTGGTCGCAGATTTTATCAGGATGCCCTTCCGTAACAGATTCTGATGTAAATAATAATTTTTCCATATAAGAAATCCTCCTTTGGGTCTTATTATTTCTCTTGGAGGTTGGAATAATGAAAAAAGCCCGCCTAAGACGGACCTGATTTTTACCAAATCCTCTTATTGTTCGATTGCTCGCTCAGATTAGCACCTTCCGCAAACGCGGGGTTGCCGTGGTTTCACAGAGCCTTAACTCTCCGCCACTCGTAATAAGAGAAATAATAATATAATAATTAAAAGTGTAAGTAAAGCATACACGTTTTCCCTTCAAACGTCAAGTCCTTTTTATAAAAAGTTTATTACCGCTTTTAACGGGAATATGGTATACTTGATGAAAGAATGCAGTGAATTGAGGGACAAAATGAAGATAAAAGAGCGTCTTATGGTGGCCTTTCTAATTATTATAACCATTCCAATTATTATGGTTTCAGCAGTGGGAGGGGCCATTATTACCCATCAAATGAACGCGATAGAAAAATCCTATGATGTAGAATCTAATACTATACAAATATTGATTAATCCGATACAGGTTTTAAACCGGATGACCAGGACCATATGCAATAATATTGAGACTTGCGCTAAGGTATCTCCAGAGAAGCTGGAGGATAAAAGATTTCTGGCTGAAATCAACAGCGAGCTTCAGGAAAAGTATTCCTATCTGGTCCTTCGTAAAAACGGCAGGTATTTATATATTGGAGATAAAAATGAGTTTGAGCCTATAAAGGAAGATATGCCAGATTATGGAGCGGACAGCTCCGGTATTGACGGGGGCTATTATTTGAGCGGAGAAAATCCATGTCTGGTAAAGCAGCAGGATTTTTTAACTGGAGACGGCGTAAGGGCTACGGTTTTTGTTATTACGGATATGGACACGATACTGCCGCAGATACGGGCGTCGGCGACGCAAATCGCCGTATCCTTTATTTTGATTATATGCTTTACAGCAACCATACTGACTCTTTGGATTTACAGTAGTATTTTAAGGCCGCTGAATACTCTGAAGCAGGCGACAATTTATATGAGGGAAGGCAATCTGGACTATGAGGTAAGAGCGGAGTCGGATGATGAGATTGGGGAGCTGTGCGAAGATTTTGATAAAATGCGTATCCGTCTTAAAAGGCTGATTGAGGAACGGCTCCAGTATGAAGAGGAATCCAGGGTATTAATCAGCAACATTTCCCACGACTTGAAAACCCCTTTAACAGCGATTAAGGGCTATGCCGAGGGCATTTTAGACGGGGTTGCCGATACGCCGGAGAAAATGGATAAATATCTGCGGACAATTTACGCTAAGGCCAGCGATATGACTTCCTTAGTGGACGAGCTTTCTCTCTATGCAAAAATCGACTGTGATGCCGTGCCTTATAATTTTAATCATTTGAACCTGGAACAGTATTTTTCAGATTGCGTCGGCGACCTGGCCTTTGATTTAGAGGTTAAAAATATTGAAATCGGCTATTTTAATTATACAGATAAGTCGCAAGAGATTCTGGCGGATGCGGAGCAGTTGAAAAGAGTCATTAACAATATTATTGGAAATTCAGTAAAGTATATGGATAAGAAAAAGGGACTGATTAATATAAGGATTCGGGATGCCGAAGGGTATGTGCAGGTAGAAATTGAGGATAATGGCAAGGGGATTGAAAAGGAAGAATGCCAGAAGATTTTTGAACGCTTTTACCGGACGGATGCTTCCCGTAATTCCTCCAGAGGCGGCACGGGCCTGGGATTGTCGATTGCAAAAAAGGTGATTGAGGATCATGGCGGCCAGATTTGGGCTTCTGGAAAGGAAGGCGTTGGAACCAGTATTTTCTTTACCCTGAAAAAGTGGGATGCAGAACAAAAAGGCAAGGAGGATATAGAGCATGAGCAGGATACTGATTATTGAGGACGAGCTTGCTATTGCAGAGCTGGAAAAGGATTATCTGGAGCTGAGCCAGTTTGAGGTTATCATTGAAACAAGGGGGGATGCAGGTCTTAAGCTGGCTATGGAGGAAAAATTTGACCTGATTATTCTTGACCTTATGCTCCCGAATATAGATGGATTTGAAATCTGCCGGCAAATAAGAGAGGAGAAAAATACGCCTATTATTATGGTATCGGCGAAGAAGGATGATATTGATAAAATCCGCGGCCTGGGTCTTGGAGCAGATGATTATATGACGAAGCCGTTTAGCCCAAGCGAGCTGGTGGCCAGAGTAAAGGCTCATCTTGCCAGATATGAGCGGCTGATTGGCTCTGGCATTAAGGAAAATGATATTGTTGAAATCCGGGGAATTAAAATTGATAAAACAGCCAGACGGGTTTATATTAATGGGGAAGAAAAAACATTTACAACAAAGGAGTTCGACCTTTTGACCTTCCTGGCCCAAAACCCGAATCATGTGTTTTCAAAGGAAGAGCTATTTAAGGAAATCTGGGATATGGAATCTATTGGCGATATTGCTACGGTTACAGTGCATATTAAGAAGATACGGGAAAAGATAGAGGCCAATACCTCAAAGCCCCAGTATATAGAGACTATATGGGGAGTCGGGTATCGGTTTAAAGTGTGAACCAACATCCGGGCTGCCCGGCTGCTTTAGAGAGCGGCCAGACAGCCCGGATATTCATTTACTAGCCGGCCGATTAGCGTTGCAGCCAACTACTCTTTGAAAAATCGGTGAATCATCCTTTGAGGCTTAATAAATCGGATGGTTTTTCAAAAATATAATCAGGATTTGTAATGCCCTTTTCGGAAACGCTGCCCCATTTTGCATAGCCAAAATCCATATGGGCATTTTGAGACGCTTGGTAATCAGACAGGGCATCCCCGATGTAGATTGCTTCACTGGCGTCTACGTTTAACCTTTTTAAGCATTCTAATAATGGAGCAGGGTCTGGTTTATGCTGTTTGGTGTCATCAGCCAGGATAGCGGCGGACATGTATTTATCTAATCCCTTTGAAATGAAATCTATTTCATATTGCTTTATCGTTTTTGCAGATACAACCGCCTGAATTATTCCATGGGATTTAAGACATTCAAATACTTCGTGAAATCCGTCGTAAAGGGAAGCGCCTTCCTCATATTCATTTACATATTTTACCCATCTTGCATAGGTTTTTTCTTTATCCTTTACTTTAAGCTCTTCCATGACCTTCATGCCCGGATAGGGAGCAAATTTTAAAACCTGTTCAAAGCTCCATAGTTCTCCAGTTTCCTCTTGGATAATTTTTATCAGAGGATACATATTCATATTTAGGGTGTTTAATATAGTGCCGTCGATGTCATAAATCACAGCTTTATATTTTTTCAATAGATTCTACCGTTCCTTTCTATTTGTTTTCGGCTTATAAATTTGATAGGGAGTATTAAGGCTGATAAAAATACTATATAATGGTATCATAGCCTGCGTCAAGAATTTTGCTTCTTGAGTTTCCGCATTTTGCAAATGGTGGGGCTGCCAGGGCGGAGCGAATGGTTATTTTGCTCTCACACACCGAAGCAAAGTACAAATCTGCGGTTTTGTATG
>CATKYY010000066.1 GCA_949841225.1 uncultured Acetivibrio sp. | reverse complement strand
ACGGGGTAGAATAAGGCTCTGCCAGGAGAAAAGGTAGTTCTGGAGGCTGAGGGGTATATACCTCCCAAGCTGGAATATGAAAGATATTTGTCGGAAGAGGAGCATATAAAGGAGCCTGCTTACAGCAAAAGCCTGACGCTTCCCGCAATGTCGGTATCAGGGGGAAGTTCAGCCCCTGCGGTTCCTTCGGAAAATTTTCAGCCTTATGCTGAACAGGCGGTAGAAGAAATCAAGGTAAGGAACGACCGTATTGTCTTAAATGGAGAAAAAATTATGGACGACGTCTGGCAGGAGATAAGTACCAAAAGCCCGCTGGAATTTCCAGAAGCGAAAGAGCAGACGGAGGATAGCGTATTTTTTAAAGGAGGACTGTTTTTGCCAGTTGGGCGTAAAAACGGAAATTATATATCGTCGGGAGAAATTATATACCGTCCTATCCAATATATAAAAGAAAAGAACAACAAGAAAAGGAGATTTGCAATCGAAGGGATTAATTCGGTTTTTGTTCATACGCCAGCGGTTTGTAATGGAAGCGTTGAGGATCAATACCGGGAATGTCAAATGCTATTTCCAGACCAGGAGAGAGCGGCCTTAATTTTAGGAAAAAGCTTTCATGTTCTTTTATCGGCAAAAGGGCATCACAGAAGTATTCCTGGATATTATTATCAGGATTACAGCCGTTATATCAAAAGCAGGCAGGTAAAATTTCCTTTTGCTGTTATTTATAATGGGGAAAGGCAGGAAGAAAATAGTTGGATAGAAATAGGAGAGGAAGCGCGGTTTTATTTGCCGGTAGATACCAAAGAGGGGAAATATCGGATTGCGTTTCGCTGTATTGCAAAAAATGCTTCTATGAATCCAGGAGAGGAGCGCTGGGCTAATTTATCTCAAGAAAATTATATAGGAAACGACTGGGTTGAGGTAGAGGTTTCCGGGCAACTGAGAGATTTTTCTATCTATGATATTTCAGATTATCCTTTGTGGCAGCAGGTATTCCGAAAGGAAAAATCTCTGGCTCTGACAGGCTTCTTTTTTCCGGTGAAAAAGCTGCCTCTTTCCAGGGGAAGCCATCCTGTATTTGAAAATAAGGGCCTGTTAAAGCCAGGTTATACTTTGCGGATGAGTTGTCTTACGGTTGGAGAAATGGAACAAAAGGATACTTATTTACGGATTATTCCACGGTTTTATCATATTTCCGAAGATTTACGGCACAGGCAGGAGGTTGATGTGTATTATTCAGAAACCATAGGAGGGAAATTTAGCCAGCTAATAAAAATCGGAAGTGAAAAGGATAAAAATAATGTAAAAACCTTAAAGCTTGGGGATACCTATTTAAGCATTCCAAAGGAGGAGCTTAGGAAGACTGCGGAAAAAAAGGGGCTGATACTAGAGGAATTTTTAAAAGAAGAGCATAGAGCGTTTACATTTTCTAATATTATGCTTTCCAGCCGGCTGCAAATGCTTTTTGATACCAAAGGAATCCAAAAATGGTATTTTGAATATTACCTGCCTTCTAAATTATATGCAGTAAAAAAGAACTTTTCTTTTGAGGATTATCAGAAAAAAAACAGAATCAGTATGAAAGAGGAGTTTTGGATCAAAGACGGTTTTCTTGTACTTAATTTTGATATAGAAACGATTCGGGAGGGCGGCAGGTATTTGAGCTATCGGAATGAGGTAATGGCAGGGCAGGGATACAGGAATCAGTGGCTTTATGAGAAGGGAGGAGAAATTTTGGAACCTTACTTTTCGGGGGATGTGGCGCTGTTTGAGCTAGGACGCTCTGCGGCCGGCGATTACCAGAGCTTTGGGACTCATTAAGCTTTTTATGCAGATTTAATTTTTATGAATAAATAATAAGGCGCGTTTGAAAAATACTTTTTTCAAACGCGCCCTAAGCTTTAAAATGCCTACGGTTTTTACAGAAAATTTAGACAACTACGAAATTTTGTAAATGTCTATGAAATAACACTACAAGAAGAGAGGAAAAAATTAAATTCAAAAAACTGAAGAATAGCGTCTACTACCTTGTGACAAAGCCTGACAATATACATACAATCAAGATTGACCGCCTTGATGACAGACAGATATTCATTGTGCGCCGCTTTAATAAAGGCTATAATTTCGTCTACCGTCTGGAAAGAGGGGTTTTTTTCCCGTACCTGCTTGGCTTCCTCGCTGTTTACATAGCTGCGTATAGCAAATTTCAAATCTTTTTCATAGATACAATGATCTTTTAGGTTTCCATGAAAAACTTTGTTGTGAGGAAAAGTAAAATAGTCGGCTACATAGTGGGTGATAATGCCAAGATGACGGCAATAATAACTACTCAGCCCTTTTTCAAAATTATATTGAACTGTGATTTTGTTAATTTCTTTTTTTAAAATATCCAACGTTTCATCTATGGAATGTCTTCTTGTTACGAAGGAAGGGGTACAGTCAGGAAGAATACTTCCAAGATAAAAGGATTTCTTATGCTGCTGTAAACATTCCATTCCGTTGCAGTTCATAAGATATTTTGCAACAGATATATGAGATTTTTTTCTCACCGTTGTCACCTCCAAATAGGATGCGCCGAAACACGCTCTGGGTCTATTTTACTATTATTTTTATAAAACTGCAAGAAAAAATAAAAGAATTTAAAAAAAGTTCAAAAACTGTTCACGATTTTTTACGTCAGACAGGAAATTTTGCATTTTATTTTCTGTAAAATTAAAATATTGTAAAAAATAACCTTGTATTATTGACAGGGGTAGCAGGATATTGTAAAATATCACAAAGATTGGAGATGATGTAATTGGACCCTAGTGACGTGACGCAGATAGTTATCTTAATTATTTTGATTTCATTATCTGCATTTTTTTCCTCTTCGGAAACAGCATTAACCGCAGTAAATAAAATCCGGCTGCGGAGCTTGGCAGAGGAAGGTGTAAAAGGTGCGAAAGTCACCTATAAGCTGATTGAGGATCCGACAAAAATGCTGGGAGCTATCCTGATTGGTAATAATGTGGTAAACCTGTCGGCGGCTTCCTTAGTAACTACCCTTGCCATTAATTTATGTACAAAAATGGGAATGGGGAGTAATGCCAGCGTTGGAATTGGTATTGCCAATGGTGTCATTACTATTTTAATTTTGATTTTTGGTGAAATTACGCCAAAATCTTTGGCAACTTTATATGCGGAGCAAATTTCTCTTAAAGTAGGAGGTATTATTTATTTTCTTGGCAGAATTCTTACGCCGGTTATTTTTATTGTAAATAAGCTTTCTTTAGGAATTTTGATGCTGTTTCGGATTGATACTACAAATAAGGTGTCCGCCATTACAGAAAATGAGCTTCGTACCATTGTAGATGTAAGCCATGAGGAGGGCGTCATCGAAAGTGAAGAGCGGCGGATGATTACGAATGTGGTAGATTTTGGAGATTCCCTCGCGAAGGACGTTATGGTTCCGCATATTGATATGGAGTTTGTTAATGTGGATGATTCCTATGACGAGCTGATCGAGGCTTTTGAAAAGGAAAAATATTCCAGGCTTCCGGTTTATGATGAAACAAAAGATAATGTAATTGGTGTCATTAATTTAAAAGATGTGTTTTTCTATAAGGACAAACCGGAAAATTTTCATATTCGGGAACATATGAGGGAGCCGTATTTTACTTATGAGTTCCAAAAAACTTCAGAGCTTTTAATTGAGCTGAGGAAGGCTTCGGCAGCAGTGGCTATTGTCCTGGATGAGTATGGGGCTACGGCTGGGCTGATTACTTTAGAAGATTTGCTGGAAGAGATTGTGGGAGAAATCCGTGATGAGTACGACGATGATGAGGTTGACCCGATTCAGATAATAGGAGAAGATGAATTTTTAGCGGAGGGAACCGCCCGGCTAGATGAAATTAATGAAGCGATTGGTCTTTCTCTGGAATCGGACGACTACGATTCTATCGCGGGGCATATTATAAATTTACTGGAACATTTGCCAAAGAAAGGCGAATCTGTACAGGAAGATAATATTTTGTATACAGTCGCTGAAATGGACAAAAACAGGATTGATAAAGTTCATATTAGGAGATTTCCAATAGAAGAAAAGGAAGAAGACGAGGATTAATTCTCGTCTTCTTCTTTTTGTACGCTCAATATTTGTCTCTTTCTTGCCATTTCATCGCTATCCAGATATTCGTCGTAAGTAGAAATTTTATCAATCAGACCGTTTGGAGTAATTTCCATAATACGGTTTGCAATAGTCTGAATAAACTGGTGGTCCTGAGAGGTGAATAAAACAACGCCTGGAAATTTGATAATTCCATTATTTAAAGCTGTAATTGATTCCATGTCCAAATGGTTGGTAGGTTCGTCCATAATCAAGACGTTCGCTCCCATAATCATCATTTTAGAGAGCATAACCCGTACTTTTTCTCCTCCAGACAATATGTTTACCTTTTTGATGCCATCATCGCCGGCAAAAAGCATTCTTCCCATAAAGCCGCGGACATAAGTAACATCTTTTTCTGGAGAATATGGCATCAGCCAATCTACAATCGTTTCTGTTCCAGAAAATTCCTTTGTGTTGTCTTTTGGGAAGTAAGACTGGGTTGTGGTAACGCCCCATTTATAAGAACCCTCATCCGGCTCCATTTCTCCTGCCAGGATTTTAAAAAGGGTCGTAGTAGCCAGGGTATTGCTTCCTACAAAGGCAATTTTATCATCATGGCCTACAATAAAAGAAATATTATCTAAAACCTTAACGCCGTCTATTGTTTTAGAAAGGTTGGTAACAGTCAGGACTTCATTTCCAATTTCACGGTTTGGACGAAAATCAATATATGGGTATTTACGGCTGGACGGTTTTATGTCGTCCAGTTCAATTTTTTCCAAGGCTCGTTTTCTGGAGGTCGCCTGTTTGGATTTGGAAGCGTTAGCGCTGAAACGCTGAATAAATTCCTGTAGTTCTTTGATTTTTTCTTCTTTTTTCTTATTTGCTTCTTTCATCTGCTTCACCATCAGCTGGCTGGATTCATACCAGAAATCGTAATTGCCGGCGTAGAGCTGAATTTTTGCATAATCAATATCCGCCGTATGGGTGCAGACCTTATTTAAGAAATAGCGGTCGTGGGAAACTACAATAACCGTATTGTCAAAATTAATCAGGAATTCCTCCAGCCAGCGGATAGCGTCTAAATCCAAATGGTTGGTAGGCTCGTCTAAAAGTAAAATGTCTGGATTACCAAAAAGCGCCTGGGCTAAAAGAACCTTTACCTTTTGAGAACCATTTAAATCCTTCATCAAGGTGTAGTGGAGGTCTGTTTCAATTCCCAGTCCATTCAAAAGAGTAGCGGCATCAGATTCGGCTTCCCAGCCGTTCATGGCGGCGAAATCTCCTTCTAGCTCGCTGGCGCGGATACCATCTTCCTCAGTGAAGTCCTCTTTTGCATAAATAGTCTCTTTTTCCTTCATAATATCATAGAGACGCTGGTTTCCCATAATTACAGTATCTAAAACAGGAAATTCATCATATTTGAAATGGTCCTGTTTTAAGAAGGAAAGACGCTGGCCCGGAGTGATGATAATATCGCCCTTTGTAGGCTCCAATTCGCCGGTAAGGATACGCAGGAAGGTGGATTTTCCTGCGCCGTTAGCGCCGATAAGACCATAGCAGTTTCCCTCTGTGAATTTAATGTTTACATCTTCAAATAATGCTTTTTTTCCTAAACGGAGCGTAACATTGCTTGCCTGTATCATAATTTACCCCATTTCTGCACTGCTTTTTTGTACATCGCAAGTTTGTGGTTGCAGTGCGGACACAAACCTGGTAGTAAAAAATCCTTCGCTTTTAAATTCTTTCCAATTAGCTATCTATATACGCCAAGGTTTATTGTACCGTAAAATCCATATTTTGCAAGCATTTTTTAAAAAGAAAAGATTCTTTTGGCAAAAGTGGTATGTGTTATTGACTGTGGAAAGGTTATATGCTATTATATATAGTAATCAATACTACATAAACTAGAGCGCGTTTGAAAAATACTTTCTGTCAAATCTTATGCAAAGCAAGGCGTACAGATGGCAGGAATGATTTTTCAAACACACTCCAGTAAAAGCTTTTACAGGAGGATATTTTTATGCCATTTCAGATTATAGGAGATAGCTGCACAGATTTAACGAAAGAGCAGAAGGAATTGGGAGAATATAAGCTGGTGCCGTTGACTCTTGAAATTGGAACAGACGTCTTTGTGGATGATGAAAACTTTAACCAGAGCTTATTTATAGAGAAGATGAAGGCCTATCCTGAATCGCCGAAGTCTGCATGTCCGGCGCCGGAGGCTTACAGAGAGCTGTTTAAAGAGGCGGAGGACACTTATGTTGTAACCCTGTCTTCCCAGCTAAGCGGCTCTTACAATAGCGCGGAAGTAGCCAGGCAGATGTATCTGGAACAGGAGAAGCGAAATATTGCAGTAATTGATTCAAGGTCGGCTTCTGTGGGTCAGACCTTAATAGCTATGAAAATAAAAGAGCTGGCCGAAGAGGGACTGCCTTTTGAAAAGGTAGTAGAGGAGGTTTGCAGATTTCGGGAGGGACAGTCTACCATGTTTGTGCTGGAGGACTTAGAGAATCTCAGAAAAAATGGGCGTTTGTCCAATATTAAGGCCTTTGTCGCAAATGTCCTTAACATAAAGCCGGTTATGGGAGCTACCCCAGAGGGAACGATTGTGCAGCTGGATCAAGCCCGCGGCATGAAAAAGGCGCTGATAAAGATGGCGGAGATTGTGTCAGAGAAAGCGGTACATCCAGAGAAGAGGATTTTAGGAGTGGCGCATTGCAATAATTATGAGCGCGCCGTATTCATCAGAGATGAAATTATGAAACGGGTTAAGTTTAAAGACAGTATCATTGTAGATACCGCAGGAGTAAGCACCTTATATGCGAATGACGGTGGAATTATTATAAGTTTTTAAAAAATTTAAAAATACTGCTTGCAAAAAAACAAGGAAATGAGTATAATAATAGAGCAGTGCTTTCGTAGCTCAGTTGGTAGAGCACTTCACTCGTAATGAAGGGGTCGTGGGTTCGAGTCCCATCGAAAGCTTATAGGCAGTATAAAACACCGCATAGTATTTGCGGTGTTTTTATTATTTTAAGGAGAATAGTTATGCGTATTGAAAAATTTAAGATGGAGAGACAGGGTCTGGTAAAGCCGGGAGAGGAAGTGGCAATAACAGAGCGGTTTTCTCCGGGAAGCTGGTACTATATCATTGAACCTACCATTGCAATGTCGGGCTGCTATAAAACAAAAGACCGGATTCTTGCAAAAAAGGGGATCGTAAAGGAAATTGAGGAAAATGAAAGGGGCTTTTATATTATGGTAGAGGTAGAGGAATAGGCCGCCTTATATTTTCAATGGTGTTTGTAATAAAAAATAGCGATTTGGGTACGGTCGCGCAGGGCAAGCTTTTCTAAAATCAGGCTGATGTAATTGCGGATGGTTCCTTCGCTAAGGCACAGCTTTTCTGCAATTTCTTTATTGGAAAGTCCCTCTGAAATTTCACAGATAATCTCATATTCTTTTTCTGAAAGCCCATAATTCTTATAGCAAAAAGACTCCTCTGCCTGAGAAAGCAGGTTTGGGAGTTTGTTGATAATTTCTGTGCCGTAGATATTGTGGCCTAAATAAACAGCTTTGAGGGCGGAAAGGATACTGTCAAAATCCTGTTTTAGCATATAACCCTTTGCGCCGATATTAAGAGCCTTGATAATGTATTCATCGTCCAGAAAAGTAGTCAGATATAAAATTTTAGCTTCCGGGTAAGAAGCAAGAATTTTTTCACCTGCTTCTAATCCAGTCATAGTTTCCATACGGATGTCCATAAGAAGAATATCAGGAAGAAGCTTTTCATAAAGAGCGACGGCTTCTTTTCCATTATACCCCATACCGACGACATCAATTTCAGAATCGGCGGAAAGTATGGTTTTCAAAGAGCTGCAAACTAATTTATCATCATCAATCAGCAATAATTTCATGTTCAGAATCCTCCTTTGGGATAAGGGCTGTCAGGCAGAAACCGTTTTCTATAGAAAGTAAAAAGGTTCCATGGAAGCTTCGGATACGGTCGTATATACTTTGAAGCCCCATGCCGTCGCTGTATTCGTTTCTTGCCTTTGCTTTTATAAGCTTTAGCTGGTTATTAGGGGAGAGGGAACCATTGTCAAAAATTTCCAGCCGGTACTGATTTTCTTCTTCACGAAGTAGAATAGATACTTGCGTAGCATTGGAATGCTTGATAATATTGGTCAATCCTTCCTTTACAATAGCAATAAAACAGTATTTTAACTTTAGCTTTGGAGGAAACCGGATTTCATAATAAAATTCAACAGGGCAGAAAGGGAAATCATGGATCAGCTCCTCCAGGCTGGTTTTTAAATCGATGGATTCATCATGCATATTGTGAATACTGGCGCGAATACTGTCCATACCTTCAGAAATAGAGGATTTTAAATCTCCCAGCCCGTCAAGAATCGCCGGATTTTTGTCTAAAGTCATTAAGGCGCCGATTTGAAGGAGGGAACGGGAGAGAACATGGCCTACATGGTCGTGAATTTCTTTGGAAATGCGGTTCCTCTCTTTTAAGGTAGCCGCCTGTATTTCATAATCCTGGTTTTCTAAAAGGCGTTTGCTTTTTTCTTCTTGGGCAAGCGTAAGCTCCTGAGAGGTTTTGCGGAAGGTTTCATAATTTTCCGTCAATAAACCAATAGTTTCCTGTTTCTTTGCCATAAGGAATGCAAGGGCTAAAAAAAGGCTGTTTAACAGTAAAATAGGAAAAGGGAGCTTTTCCCAGGTAAAGAAAAATACAGCGGGCGATAAAAAAACGATCCATCGGAAAACAGTTTGGGCAATACTATATAAGAATACAGGAAGAAAGATAGAAAACAGCGGAAAAGGAATGCAAAACCCAAAGAATCCCAGAAAAGTAAAAAATTGAAAAAAAGGATTTTTGAGAAAAAAGTCCAGCAAACAAAAAATAACGGTAATTGCTACCGGAATTAAAATTTGCAAACTGTTGTCTGCCAGATAATATAAAGCCGCGGACAGTAAGATTAAAAAAAACCGGTCTATTTCTCTGGACATGGTATCCTCCTGCATAATAATTAAAATTGAGACCGTCGGACTGTGAACCAAATGGCCTTCTGCTTTTTATTATAATCAAAATAAAAGGAAAAACAAGAGTTTTATTTCTTGAGTTTCCCTCGGCGGACTACTATTTATAATATGGGAAAACTCAATTTTTATTTTTTTAAAATAAGAAAAAACCCTTTACAAGCAAACGTATGTATGTTATTATAAAAGAAAAGAACGGATGTTTGAATAGAGGTGGGTTATGGTATTTGCGAAAACAGAATTGGATATGTTAAAAAAGCTTCAAATATTGTCAGATGCGGCGAAGTATGATGTTGCCTGCACTTCCAGCGGTATAAACCGAAAAGGCAGAGGCGCAACGATTGGAAATACGTTAGCTTGCGGTATTTGCCATGCCTTTTCCTCTGACGGCAGATGTATTTCTTTATTAAAAATATTGTTTACGAATGAGTGTATTTTTGATTGCAAATACTGTATTAATAGAAGGAGCAATGATGTAGAGCGCGCTTCTTTTACGCCGAGGGAGGTAGCGGAGCTTACGATAGATTTTTATAAAAGAAATTATATTGAAGGGCTCTTTTTAAGCTCAGGAATTTTAAAAAGTCCAGACTATACGATGGAGCAGCTATGCGAGACGCTTTTTATCCTGCGGAATGAATATCATTTTAATGGATATATCCATGTAAAAGCGATTCCCGGAGCCGACCCGCTTTTAATACAAAGGACAGGTTTTTTAGCCGACCGTATGAGCGTAAATTTAGAGCTTCCAACAGCCGAAGGCTTGAGCCGGCTGGCGCCTAATAAAAATAGGAGGCTTATTTTAAAACCCATGCGGCAGATACAGCTTGGAACAGAAGAAAATGCTTATCGTTTAGGCGGCTCCAGAAGACAGCTTCCCGTAGCCGCTTCTAAAGACCTTCCGGCTATGAAACAGGAAGAAAAGCTTTTTGTCCCGGCAGGACAGAGCAGCCAGATGATTATAGGCGCGACGCCAGAAAATGATTATCAGATTCTTAAAGTGGCGGAGTCTCTTTACCAGAAATTCAGCTTAAAAAGGGTTTTTTATTCCGCTTTTGTAAATACGACCATGGACAGCGCCCTTCCGGTACTGGAGAGCGGTCCGCCTTTGCTGCGGGAGCATCGTCTGTATCAGGCGGACTGGCTTTTACGTTTTTACGGGTTTCAGGCCTCGGAGCTATTGAGTGAAAAGCAGCCTAATTTCAATGTGTTTTTAGATCCCAAATGTAACTGGGCATTAGGGCATTTAGAGAAGTTTCCGGTAGAGGTGAATCAGGCAGACTACTATACGTTGTTACGGGTTCCGGGGATTGGGGTAAATTCTGCCAGAAGGATTGTGATGGCCAGGAAAACGGCGGTTTTGGATTTTGCAGATATTAAAAAAATGGGCGTGGTGCTAAAAAGAGCTTTATATTTTATTACATGCGGCGGCAAGATGCTTTATCCTGTAAAGATAGAGGAGGATTATATTTTAAACCATATGCTGGACAATAAGGAAAAGCTGCCGCCAGGCGTTGGCGGCGCCGGAGCTTACCGGCAGTTAAATTTATTTGACGATTTTAAATTTGATGTAAATTTCGCGGAAAATAATGCGTGCGGATTGAGAGGATAAATTTTTTTAAACGCATCGGAAAGAGTAGGAGGAGCGCGCGTGACATACGTTTATTTATGCGAGGGTACGGTAGATGGTATCTTTACCGGGATTTATGACGCCTGGAGCAGTCGGTTAGGGCATAAAAATATCCGTATCGAGGTAGAGGAGGAATTTTACGGCGCAGAATTATTTTGTGAATACCGGAAAGTAGAAACAGACAGAGAGAAGGCGGAAAAGGTAGCGGCTTCCATAGAAAAAAAGATAGGGTATGAGGCTTATAAAATGGTATATCGGAGCGCTCTTTCTGGAAAGCAGGGTCGCGCAGATGATATTTATCGTTTTTTAATTTTAGGATTTGCTATAGGGGGCTGTGTTTTAGAGCGGCTGAGTCATCCTTATGTTAGGGCGGTGTTTGAAAGAAACAGGAATGTAATAAAAGAATTACAGCATTATCAGGGATTTTTGAGATTTTCGGAGCTTGCGAATGGAATTTTATTTTCTGAAATACGCCCGGCAAATGATTTGCTTCCTTTGCTGGGAGAGCATTTTACAGATCGGTTTTCCGGCGAAAACTGGATTATTTATGAAGTAGGGAGAAAACGGGCGGCGCTCCATAAAAAGGGAGTTCCTTTTATTCTGATGGAGATTTCCCAAAAAGAAGAATTACTGGAAAAGCTGGGAATTTGGGATTTTTCAGAAAGAGAAGAGGAATTACAGAAATTGTGGCAGGGTTTTGTAGATTCCATTGGAATAAAAGAAAGAAAAAATGAAAAGCAGCAAAAGCAGATGCTTCCGCTAAGGTACAGGGAATTTATGAGGGAATATAACAGTTCTGGCTTTTGACGTATAGTTGCAGGAAAAAAGGAAATACTACCCTTGTAAATATATAATTAGGAGGAGTATTCCATGAAAAAAAAGCTTTATTTATTATTTGCAGCGGTATGCCTTTCTCTTATTATGCTGACAGGCTGCGGCAATAAGGATGCCAATGATAATGGCGCTGGAGACAACGGCACAACAAATGGTACAACAAATGGAACAAATACAGAAACGCCGAATAACGGGGATACAACAAACGGCACGAACGGTACAAACGGCACAGATACCAATACAGGCAATACCAGTACGGACAATACCGGAAATAATAATGGAAATACGGCGAACGACAACGGCACAGATCAGAGCGGAGACGACCTTATGGATGATGTAGAGCAGGTTGGGGACGATATTATGAATGATCTGGACGGTAATGCAGATAACAATGGAAACACAAAAAATAACGATACAACGAATACAGCCAACCCATAAGTCTGGAAGAAATAGGAAAGAGTCCGTTCTATGGACTCTTTCCTGACT
>CATKYY010000065.1 GCA_949841225.1 uncultured Acetivibrio sp. | reverse complement strand
CGAATAAGCCAGCACAATTTTCTTAATTTCCTTTTCATTCTTCTTCATAATTTTTCCTCTCCTTCACACAATTTTTCCGGCCTGAAGTTTTTCCAAAAAGCTTTTGCTTTACAGGGCGCAATTTCCTATAAAGCGACCCGCCGCAGTGCGATAATTGTCTTTTATTTTATAGGGAATCCGAAGGAATTTCCTATAAAATAAAAAAAAACGTCTTCAGAACATACTGCTCCGAAGACGCTATTCTAGCGCGGTACCACTTCAGTTGCCTCCAACAAGGCCTCTCATCCCGTAACGTGGGGGAACCCGTCCTGGGCTATGTATTCACCCAAGCTCTCACAGGTGCGTTTCCACAAGGCTTCCCCTGGCAGACTTCCACTCTCCACTGCCTCGCTGTAGGTTCCATCTAGTGTACTCTCCTGATCAACGATTTTTCAATATGTCGATTATAATACCCTTTCATTTGCAAAATGTCAAGATTTATACAGAAACTTTTTTATATTTATACACTTTTAATGATTTTTTTACTCAATAACTATATAATTTGTCACTTGTTTACGACATACAGGCTCCGGTAAATGCCGTCCTGCTCCATCAGCTCCTCATGGGTTCCTCTCTCTGCAATGCCCTCCTCTGTCAGGACGAGAATTGTTTCCGCATTTCGTATCGTTGTCAGCCTGTGGGCTATTACAAGGGTTGTACGGTTCTTTGCCAAATGCTCCAGAGATTCCTGCACTACCTTTTCACTCTCATTGTCCAAAGCAGAGGTCGCCTCGTCAAAAATCAAAATCGGCGGATTTTTAAGAAATACCCTGGCAATACTGAGCCTTTGCTTCTGGCCTCCAGACAGCTTTACGCCCCGCTGCCCAATATAGGTGTTATATCCATCCGGCAGCTCCATAATAAACTCATGGGCGTTGGCATTTTTCGCCGCCGCAATAACCTCCTCTTTTGTGGCGTCCATCCTGCCGTAACGGATATTGTCCATAATGGTTCCGGCAAACAAATAAACATCCTGCTGTACTACGCCGATATTTTTCCGCAGAGAATCCAGCGTAAGTCCCTGAATATCCTGTCCGTCAATCAGTATCCTTCCGCCGCTTGGCTCATAAAACCGTGGTATCAGGCTGCACATCGTTGTTTTCCCTACTCCCGAAGGCCCCACCAGGGCGACGTATTCTCCCTCCCTGACTGTCAGGTTGATGTTTCGGAATACCTCGGAAATACCATCCTCATACTTAAAGGATACATCGTCGAATATAATTTCACCCTTTACATCGCAAAGCGGCTTCGCTCCCTCTTTATCTGCAATATCCGGTTCAATCTCCAAAATATCCATAAACCGCTCAAAACCAGTCATTCCATTTTGGAACTGTTCCGTAAAATTAATCAGCTTTTGTACCGGCTCAATCAGGTTGTTAATATACAAAAGAAAAGTAAGCAAGTCCCCCAGGGAAATAGCTCCTTTTGTAATAAACATACCGCCGCCGATAACCACTGCGATATTGATACAGGAAATAAAAAAATTCAGCCCGGAATGGAAATTGGACATATAAAAATAGCTGTTCCTTTTACAAGCCAGATACCGGTCATTTCCCTCCCGGAATTTTTCTCTTTCCAGCTCTTCATTGGCAAAGGATTTTACTACGCGGATGCCGGATAAATTATCCTCTATCTGGGCGTTAATATCCGCCTGCTTCGCCCGGTTCCGCTTAAAAGCCTCATGCATCTTCCTGCGGATAATCAGGGCGAACACAAACATAAAAGGAATAAAAGCAAACACCAGAAGAGTAAGCTTTACATTCACCTGAATTAATATTACAAAAGCTCCCGCAAACTTAATCACAGATATAACCAAATCCTCCGGCCCATGATGGCAAAGCTCTGTAATATCAAACAGGTCGTTTGTCACCCGCGACATAAGCTGCCCTGTTTTCTGATTATCATAAAAATTAAAGGAAAGCTTCTGGAAATGCCCGAATATTTCATTCCGCATATCATATTCCATCTTAGCTCCCATAACATGGCCCTGGTAGTTTACAAAATAATTACAGAAAAATTGCGCCGCCGCCAGAAAAACCATCAGTCCTCCAAGCTTTAAAATTATCATGGAAGCTTCTGCAAATGGGACGTTCACCAATAAATCGTTTGTTATGTACCGCACAATCAGAGGATTTACCAGCGTAATTCCGGCTAAAACAAAAGCACAGGCCATATCCGATAAAAAAAGCCCTGTATAAGGCTTATAATAAGACAAAAATTTCTTTGCCCTGCCGCTCATTCTAAATCACTCTCCTAACCATAAAATTAACTGCCGTCCCTATAGAATACCCTAAATTTCCCCTTCCGTCAAATCCTTTCATCTTTAAATTCCACAGTTTGCAAGATAGCCCTTTTCTCCTCCTGACAAACGTACGGTTTACAAAACGCCCCTCCTGTCTAACCCACAGGAGAGGCGTCTGTCTTTACTTATTTACCTGGACAGTCCTTTCGCCATATTATAGGTATATTCGTCCAAATCCTTATGCATTGCCAGAGCTTCCTGAATATCAAAATCAACAAAATCTCCGCGCTTATAAGCTACAATGCGGTTTGACTTTCCCTGCTCCAGAAGGTCTACTGCCTTAGAGCCCATAATAGAAGCGTATACTCTGTCCTTACAGGTAGGGCTGCCGCCTCTTTGCACATGACCGATTATCGTGGCCCTGGTTTCTACGCCAGTAGCCTCCTCAATCCTTTTAGCCATCTCATAAGAACCGCCCACGCCCTCTGCATTTATAATAATATGATGTTTTTTTCCAATCTTCTTTTTCTCAAGAATGTTGTTTATAATGGCCTGTTCATTACCATCATAACGCTCGCAGGTAAGAATATCCTCTGCACCATTGGCAATACCGCACCATAAAGCTATGTATCCGGCCTGTCTGCCCATTACTTCAATAATGCTGCACCTTTCATGGGAGGTCGATGTATCACGGATTTTATCAATCGCCTGCATAGCCGTATTAACAGCCGTATCAAAACCGATGGTATAATCGGTACAGGCAATATCCAGGTCAATAGTCCCTGGGAGACAGATAGTATTAATACCATTGGCTGCCAGTCTGCTGGCTCCCCGGAAAGAACCGTCTCCGCCAATGACTACCATGCCGTCAATATCATGCTTTCTGCATATTTCCGCGCCCCTTTCCTGCCATTTTTCGTCACGGAACCGATGGCAGCGCGCTGTATAAAGAACGGTGCCCCCTCGCTGGATAATATCAGAAACGCTTTTTGCATCCATATCCTCAATTTCTTCATCTAAAAGCCCGCTATAACCTCTTTTGACTCCCTTTACCTTCATGCCTTTTGCCAAGGCTGTACGCACAACTGCACGGATCGTAGCGTTCATTCCAGGGGCATCTCCGCCACTCGTTAAAATGCCAATTGTATTTACCTTACCTGCCATTCTATCATCCTCCATTTCTCCTTTATACCAAGCTATATTTTACACTTTTTGTCCGTTTTTTTCAATACTCATTTCTTTTATACGGACATTTTCCCCTCCGAATATATCTGATAATTTTAAAAGAAATTCTCTATCTGCCTTACAGCTCCTGCTTTTCGGCAGATGCTTTATAGCTTTTTCCCGTTCCAGATAAATACAGATGCTGTCTTTCCCGTCACAATCACTCAAAACATTATACAGCATTTGTTCATTTTTTACAAAATTCTCTTTATCTGAAAACTTAATCCAAACCTCTCTGGGAACCTCCTCAAAAGGAATCACCCTCTGGCATATTAGCTTTGCATCCTTATCCTCTTCTACGGTCACTCTGCCCTGGATGAATACCTTTTTATCTAACTCTAAAAACCGGCGATTTATCTCATAATCCCTGGGAAATACAATAACCTCTACTGTCCCTACCAAATCCTCCAGAGTCACAAAACACATCGTTGTGTTTTTCCTAGTAGTCTTAATACTCTTTCCCGTAATCATACCTCCGATAGTCTCTGTAGCGCTGTCTCTTACCTTCACAGGCTCCCCGTCCTCGCCTAATTTAAAATCCAGGGTTGTATGGGTAGCATTTTTCTTCCAAATGCCTTCATACTCTTCCAATGGATGGCCGCTAATATAAATCCCCAGCACCTCCTTTTCAAAGCTCAAAAGCATTTCTTTGTCGTATTCTCCAACATCTGGAAACGCAATGCCATACTCTGCTTTATTTTCCTCGGAAGCAAAATCAAACAAACTCATCTGCCCCTCCATATTGTTCTTTCTTTCCTGGTTAATTCCATCTAAGAGCTGTACATAAATACTCATCTTCTGTTTTCTGGTTCCTGGTAAGGAATCTAACGCTCCCGATTTAATAAAGTTCTCAAAAGCACGTTTATTTACTTCTTTTCCAGATAAGCGGACAGCCATATCCTTCATATGGGCAAACGGCCCGTTGGCCTTACGCTCCGCCACAATGGCATCGACCATCGGCTTCCCAATTCCTTTAATAGCCAGAAGTCCATAGCGAATATTTTTTCCTGCGACAGAAAAATCGCCATAGCCTTCATTAATATCCGGCGGCAGAATTTCTATTCCCATTTGGCGGCAATGGTATATATATTCCGATACCTTGGATGCAAAGTCCATAACCGAAGTCATTAAGGCCGCCATAAACTCTATCGGATGATAGCATTTTAAATAGGCTGTCTGATAAGCTACAACCGCATAAGCCGCGGCATGGGACTTATTAAAGGCATACTTTGCAAAATCCGTCATTTCATCAAAAATCCGCTTCGCCACTGCTTCTGGGATTCCATTTGCAATACAGCCCTTTACTCCCTCTTCTTCATTTCCATAAATAAAGTTTTTCCTCTCCCGCTCCATAACCGCCGCTTTTTTCTTACTCATAGCACGGCGTACCAGGTCGCTTCTCCCATAGCTGTAGCCCGCCAGGTCGCGAACAATCTGCATAACCTGCTCCTGGTACACGATACAGCCGTAAGTAGGCTTTAAAATCGGTTCCAGTTCCGGGCACAGATAAGTAGTTTCTCCCTGGTTATGTTTTCCTCTTACATACTTTGGAATAAATTCCATCGGCCCTGGACGATACAGGGAAATCCCTGCAATAATGTCCTCCAGATTTTCCGGTTTCAGCTCCTTCATGAAATTCTTCATTCCTGCGCTTTCCAGCTGGAACACGCCCTCCGTCCTGCCGGAAGAAAGCAGCTCAAAAACCTTTTCATCGCCGTAATCAATCGTATCCATACAAAGCGGCTCTCCGTTTTTCCCCCAATTTACCAAATTAGCGGCATTCTGGATAACGGTAAGGGTACGAAGGCCTAAAAAGTCCATTTTTAAAAGGCCAAGCTCCTCCAATGTAGTCATAGTGAACTGGGTCGTAATTGTATTGTCGGACGCCCTGGAAAGCGGCACATATTCATCCACCGCCTCCTTACTGATAACTACGCCGGCGGCATGCATGGAAGTGTGCCTTGGCAGCCCCTCCAAACGTAAAGACATATCAATCAGCTCTTTTGCCTGTTCGTCGCTATTATACACGCCTTTAAACTCCCGGTTTACCTCCAGAGCCCGCTTTATGGTAATTCCAAGCTCTGTAGGAATCATTTTAGCAATGTTATCTACATAAGCATAAGGCATATCTAAAACTCTTCCTACGTCCCGGATTACCGCCCTGGCCGCCATAGTTCCGAAGGTAACAATCTGTACTACCCTGTCCTTTCCATATTTACGGACGACATAGTCAATAACCTCCTGCCTTCTTTCAAAGCAGAAATCAATATCAATATCCGGCATAGTAAGCCGCTCCGGGTTTAAAAACCGCTCAAACAAAAGATTGTACTTAATCGGGTCAATATCCGTAATTCCAAGGCTGTAGGCTACAATGCTCCCCGCCGCCGAACCGCGGCCCGGCCCTACTGGTATTCCATTATCCTTTGCATACTTAATAAAATCCCATACAATTAAAAAATAATCTACAAAACCCATGCCGTGGATCGTATCCAGCTCATACTGAAGCCTTTCCAAAAGCTCCCTCCAGCCATTTGGATACCGCTGTTCCAGCCCCTCCCTGCAAAGCTTCTGAAGGTACTCCCAGGCCGTATACTTCTCTGGTACATCAAACCGCGGCAGCTTATACTCGCCGAAAACAATTTCTACATTGCATCGCTTTGCAATTTCATGGGTATTATGAAGAGCCTCCTTTGCATAGGGAAACAGCCTTTCCATTTCCTCCGCCGATTTTAAATAATACTGTCCGCCCTCATACCGCATCCGGTTCTCATCGGATACTTTTTTCTGCGTCTGAATACACAGCAAAATATCATGAGCCTTTTCATCCGTATCATAGATATAATGGGTATCATTGGTGGCCACTAAAGGCAAGCCCGTCTCCTGGTGCATCCGCAAAAGCCCCTGGTTTACCGTCCGCTGCTCTGGTATTCCATGGTCCTGAAGCTCCAGGAAAAAATTTCCGTCTCCAAAGATACCGTTAAGCCGTAAAGCCGCCTGCTTTGCTTCCTCATAAAGCCCTCTCCGTAAAAAAGCGGCTACTGTGCCCGCCAGGCAGGCGCTCAAGGCTATAATCCCCTCGTGGTGCTCCTCTAACACCTCATAATCCACTCTTGGTTTATAATAAAAGCCCTCAGTAAATCCCTTCGACACCAGCTTCATTAAATTGTGATAGCCCGCGTCATTTTCAGCCAACAGCACCAAATGGTTGTACCTTCCTTCTGCGCCCCCCAGTTCCCTGTCAAAACGGCTGCCTGGCGCCACATACACCTCGCAGCCAAGAATTGGTTTTATCCCGGCTTTCTTCGCAGCCCGGTAAAAGTCAATCACTCCGTACATAACGCCGTGATCGGTAATAGCAAGGCTGTCCATTCCAAGCTCCTTCGCTCTTTCCACCAGCTCCGCTATTTTACTAGAGCCGTCTAACAAACTGTATTCTGTATGGACATGCAAATGAGTAAAATCCATCTTTCTCTTTTCTCCTTTATCAAAAAGAGCTGTTGTATTCCAACACACAACAGCCCTTAAAATATTGGTATCTTTAATTTTTATTCCTGTGCAGCTAAATATTTTTCAATCTCAGCGATCGCTGTTCCCTCATCATTACCAGAAGCGGTGACTTCTACCTCTTCTCCAGCCGCCAGCCCCAAGCTCATCATTCCCATGATGCTTTTTGCATTTACTTTTTTATCCTCGTACTCTATGTAAATGCTGCTTTCATACTGACTGGCAACCTGGACAAGCAGTGCCACTGGTCTTGCCTCCAAACCGGCCGGAATCTTAATTGTGATTTTTTTACTTAACATTACATTCTCTCCTTTTCTTCCCTTAGGTTATCAGCAATCTCACTGATTTTTCTTAATCTGTGGTTCACCCCTGACTTTCCAAGAGGCGGATTAAGAAGCGTACCCAATTCCTTCAGTGAAGCCTCCGGTTGTTTTATCCTAAGCCGCGCTATTTCTTCTAGTCCTTCCGAAAGTTTCCCCAAACCAATAGTGCTTTTTATATATTGAATATCATCAATCTGTTTCGCTGCCGCAGTTACCGTTTTATTTATATTAGCAGTTTCACAATTCACCTGACGGTTTACAAAATTACGCATTTCCTTTAAAATCCGCAAATTTTCCAAATCCATTAAGGCTATATGGGCTTCCATGATGTTTAAGAGGTCTACAATCTGCTTACCCTCCTTCACATATACAACATAGTGGTTCTTCCTCACTACGATTTTAGCATCCATATCAAAAAAATTGATAATATCCTGTAACTGCCTGGCTTTTGCCATAACAGAGGTTACAATTTCAAAATGGTAAGTTTTAGATGGGTCGCTCATAGAGCCGGAAGCTAAAAATGCTCCGCGGATAAAAGCTCTCTTGCAGCACGAATTCTGTACTACCAGATTGCTTGTCAGGGAAAGCTCTTCTCTTATCTCTCCCTGGGAGTCAATTAACTTTGCAGCCTTTAAAATCTGCAAGGACGCTCCCTTGTCCCTTACCAAAACTGTATATATTTTATTGCGTTTCAGCCCAATCCCCTGTTTTACAGAGATTTCTGCTGAAACATCAAATGCGTTCTTTACTAAAATAAGGTATTTTCGTGCAACTGTCAAGTTCTCTGTATGAATTTTTAAAAAATACTCGTCCCATTCATTAATGGAAATGCTGCCGCACAAACTGATAATAGCCGCAATTTCCGCAATTTGACAGTGCCTGGCCAGACTTAGCTGTCTGGACAGCTCCTCCTTTATATTTTTTGAAAATGACATACCTTATCACTACTTTCCGGCATCCCGGTGCTCCAGTTTCATTCCATAGTCTAAAGCCCCAAGTCTCTGATAAATTGCTCTGGCCAGGGTCACAGACCTGTGCCTTCCGCCAGTGCAGCCAATGCCTACTACCAGCTGATTTTTTCCCTCATTAATATAATTTGGTATCAAAAAAGTAAGCATATCCTCTAGCTTGTCTAAAAATATGCCCGCCTCTCCTGATGACATAACATAATCGTATACGTCTCTGTCGCTTCCTGTTTTTTCCTTCAGCTCTGCAATATAATATGGATTTGGAAGGAAGCGCACATCAAAAATCAAATCCGCATCCGCAGGAATACCATACTTGAATCCAAAAGAAAGCACCGTAATAAAAAAATTACGCACTCCATCCTCTCCCGCTGCGATTTTATCAATCTGCCCCTTTAATTCCCTAATTAACAAATGGCTGGTATCTATGACATAGTCCGCTCGATGCTTCAAAAACTCCAGCCTCCGTCGTTCCAGCTCAATCCCTTTATCTACCCTTCCTACTCCGGTCAGGGGATGGGTTCTTCTCGTTTCCTTAAACCGTTTTACTAAAACAGAGGTGCCCGCCTCTAAAAATAATATCTCTATTGGATAACCAAGGTCGGAAAGCTCCTCCAAAATGTCTCCCAGGCCATCTAAAGCCTGTCCGTTTCTGACGTCAATCCCCAAGGCAATCCGTTCTACCGCTCCGTTGTCCCCAGACATGGTCTGTACCATCCGGCTAACCAGCGGCACCGGCATATTGTCGACGCAGAAAAAACCCGAATCCTCAAGCATTCTAAGAGCCGAGCTTTTCCCTGCGCCTGACATTCCTGTTATTATAATACATCGCATTACCATTCTCCCACAAATCTTACTTCTGGAACAAGGTGAACTCCAAATTTCTCAAATACAATCCTGTCTACCTCTTCCATCAGTTCCTTTACCTGCGCCGCTGTAGCCTCTCCTGCATTTATTACAAAACCGCAATGCTTTTCCGACACCATGGCGTCGCCAATCCGAAAGCCCCGAAGCCCTGCATCCATAATCAGCTTCCCGGCAAAATACCCCTCTGGACGCTTAAACGTACTTCCTGCGCTGGGATAATTTAACGGCTGCTTCTCTCTCCGGCTCTGGTTCAGTCGGTTCATGATCTCCAAAATCTCTTCTTTTTTTCCTTTTTCCAACCAAAAAGCCGCCTCTAAAACAATCCCCGGCTTTTCAGACAAGATACTTTTTCGGTATGAAAGCCTAAGCTCCTCCTTAGAAAGCCTGGAAATCTTTCCATCTTCCCAGAGAATCCTGGCCCACAATATTTTATCCTTTATTTCACTGCCATAGGCTCCGGCGTTCATCATAACCGCCCCGCCTACCGTTCCAGGAATACCTCCTGCAAACTCCAGACCTGCCAAACCATAAGCCGCCGCCTGGGACGCTGTTCTGGCCAGAGACGCGCCGGCTCCCGCCTTTAAAATACCATGGTTATCTTTTTCATCCTCGATCCCAATCCTGTCCATTCCGTTTCCAAGACAAAATATTACGCCGCGAAACCCCTTGTCACTGACTAAAAGATTGCTCCCGTTCCCTATGGTATAGTAGGGTATGCCATATTCCCGGCATACCCCAATTCCTTCCGAAAGCTCTTCTTCACTGAAAGGTATGGCAAAATAGTCTGCTGCTCCGCCAATACGAAAGGTTGTATGCAGCTTCATCGGCTCCCCAAAACGAAGCTGCCCCTCGCGCAGGCATTCTTTTAATTCTTTCTCAAATTTTTCTCTCATGGTCTATTCCTATGCCAACCTCTGTTTTTTTATTCCAAAATCAACCTGGCGCTTCCATAAATCCCTGCATCATTGCCCAGCTTTGCAAGACGGAAATCTCTGTTCTTTAGGGCAAGCATAACATTGGCATTATAATACCTGGAAATCCGCTCCGTCAGCATTTCGCCAGCCTTGGATACGCCGCCGCCGATAACAAAAGCCTCCGGGTCAACCACATGGGCCACATGAGCCAAGGTTTTTCCCAAAATTTCAGAAAGGTTTTCTACCATCTGGCTTGCAAAATCATCTCCGCTCTTTGCCGCGTCAAAAATAGCCTTAGCAGATAAATTTTCTACTTCCCGGAGCGTTGTTTCCACATTGCTGGCCGCCAAAGCCTTTTTCGTTTCATTTACAATGCCCGTTGCAGACGCGTACTGCTCCAGGCAGCCCTTTTTCCCACAGTTGCAGGCCACGGTTTCATCAAAATTCACCGTAATATGCCCGATTTCTCCACCAGCGCCAACGCTTCCTGTCAAAATCCTTCCATCACAGATAATGCCGCCTCCAACGCCGGTGCCTAAAGTAACCAGGACCAGATTGTTATAGCCTTCTCCTCCGCCCTTCCACATTTCTCCCAGGGCGGCTACATTGGCGTCGTTTCCTACCTTTACATTGGTAATTCCCGTAAGCTCCCGTATCGTCTCGGCTACATTTGTTTTTCCCCAGCCCAGATTTACGCATTCAAACACGGACTCCTCATGAACTACCGGCCCAGGAACTCCAATACCGATTCCCATTATCTCATCTTTTTCGATTCCCTTCTGCTTCAGGGTTTCTAAAATAGAATCTGCAACATCCGGTAAAATATACCTGCCTCTCTCTTCTTTTCTTGTTACAATTTCCCATTTATGTAAATTTTCCCCTGTCTCTGTGAAAAATCCAATTTTTACTGTGGTTCCTCCAATATCTACACCTACGCAAACCATACCCAATCCTCCATCTATAATTACTTTTTCATTAAATTGCTTGTCACCCTGTTGTAAAGCTCTCTTGCCGCATTGTACCCCATCTTTTTCTGTCTGAAATTAACTGCCGCAGCTTCGCAAATAATCGCCAAATTCCGGCCCGGACGAATCGGGATAGAATGACATACCACCTTATTGCCCAAAAATTCCGTATATTTCTCTTCCAGGCCCAGGCGGTCGTACTCTTCCTCTTTATTCCATTCCTCCAGCTTGATAACCAAATCAATACATTGCGTATCCTTTACGCTTTCCACGCCAAATAAGGTTTTCACATCAATAATGCCGATGCCGCGAAGCTCAATAAAATGCCTTGTAATATCCGGGGCTGTGCCAATCAGTGTGTCGTCGCTTACCCTCTTAATTTCCACTACATCGTCCGTTACCAGCCGATGCCCGCGCTTAATCAGCTCCAGAGCCGCCTCGCTTTTACCAATGCCGCTTTCGCCCATAATCAGGACGCCCTCTCCAAATACGTCAACCAACACGCCATGTATGGAAATTCGCGGCGCAAGCTCTACATTAAGCCACCGGATAACCTCCGCCATAAAAGAAGATGTGGTCTTTTCTGACTGGAGTAAAGGAATACCGTAGTTTACAGCCATAGCGGCAAACTCCGGCCTCACCGGTATCTCCCTGCAAAAAACAATGCATGGAACCTTCTGTTCCAGAATCCGTTCCATCATCGCCATACGCCTGTTATGCCCGATTCCCTCCATATAGGCCTCTTCCACGTTCCCAATCACCTGAATCCGATTAGACTCAAAATGATCAAAGAAGCCTGCCAGCTGTAGTGCCGGACGATTTACATCGCTCTGGGAAATCAATATTTCATCCACATTGACCTCAGGAGTGCAGTTCTTCAACGACATCTTATCAATCAGCTTCTGTAATTCTACCGTATACATCCTTTCCTCCATTCTGCCACCATTCCCGCAGCATATATTTTTATTCATTTTAACACATTCCGAATAACAATACAAGAAAGCGTTTCCCAAGATTCCTCATTTTGCCGATTTTATGTCTGCCGCGGCGCGCCCAAGCAGCAAGGGAGGTTCTATTGCATTGATATGCACCATTAAAAGCACAAATTTATTGTTTTATACGTGGAAGGCGGACAATTTATGTCCGAATACTGCGTATAAAACAATAAATTTGTACTTTGCCTGGTGTGTGAAAGTAAT
>CATKYY010000064.1 GCA_949841225.1 uncultured Acetivibrio sp. | reverse complement strand
TTATCACGCTAAAGTACGTTTGATTAATAAGAAATTTGAAATTAATACTATGTAATATTGAAATATTTGGGGGAAGAACCTTACCCCCAAATTCCCCCAAATGGGAAATGGCTATCCCCCAAATTTGAAAAATCAGAAATCGGAAATTTTAGAAAGCAAAATGAATTTTCCCCCAAAATAAAATTTGGGGGATACGGTTGAAAAGCCGCTGGCTTAGAGCAGTCAAAAATCACAGCAAAGCCAGTAAAATACATAGTTCCGGGGATATGCGACCAGAACACAAAAAGAGGAAAGTTCGCAAAACAGATGAATCAGTAAACTTTTGAGAAAAATGGATTTACGAACCCCTGAAAATCCCATAGAATGGGCATTTTCAGGGGTTTTTTTGCCTTCTTGGGAGAGGTTAATAAATTATCATAAATTACCATATTTTGAGTGCCAACTGTCGGCGTAAAATTGATTTTTTTGATAGTGATTCTGGATGTATGTACTGGTCTACAGATATGTGGAACATGGTCACAGGCTGAATAAATAACGGAAAGCTAGGGTACTGCCCCTATTTTTCAATGGACTGCAAATGTCTTGCAGGATCTTTTGATTTAGTGATTTTTAGTATTGTTATGGGAAGCTGCAAAGTGCATACGGTATTTAGTAAAGATACAAAATATCATTATCTGTCAAGATAGACGAGGATAGGAGTTCCATTATTCTATGGAAATATTTTCTGGTAAAATAAATGCTTGACAGGTAAACGATCGTTTACAATAGGAGGCTTGAATATGGCAAATACTAAGGAAAATATTTTAATGACTGCTTTGCGGTTATTTTCGACAAATGGCTATGAAGCTGTTTCTGTCAGTCAAATAGCTGGGGAATTGGGAATGACGAAAGGCGCATTATATAAACATTACAAAAATAAGAGGGATATTTTTAATAGTATTTTTGAATGTGTTTGTCAACTGGATATTGAACGCTCCCAAAAAACAGGTGTTCCAGAAAAAGAATTTTCAGAAATACCGGAATCCTTTTCTAAGGTATCACCTGAAAATTTGAAAGAATATATGTCAGCGCAATTTTCCTATTGGAGTGAAGATGAGATTGCTTGTAATTTCCGTAAAATGTTGTCATTAGAACAATATAAGACATTAGAAATGAGTGATTTATATCAAAAGGTTTTAACAAATGGCCCTCTTGATTATATAGAAAACCTTTTGTGGGAAATGATAAAAGGAAAAGAAAATATTGTGTGTTCTCCTGAACAGATGGCAATAGAGCTGTATGCCCCATTTTATCTGTTGCTAAGCATTTTCGATGCCACGCCGCAAAAAAGAGAAAGAGAAAAAATCAAAGATAGATACGAAAAATATATGGATGATTTCTTTCGTAAATATTCATTATTATCAGATTGAGAGTAGAGAGGAAATGAAAAATTATATTGATATGAAACGATATGGGCTAACTGAAGAGTTTGAAAGAGAGGTTGATAAATACAAAAATTTATCTGCTGCCCGTATTCTATCACAAGAAAAAGGATTATATAGAATTGTTGCAAGCCAGGGTGAGAAGCTGGCGGAAATATCTGGAAAATTTCAGTTTAAAATAGCCAAAATTTCTGATTATCCGGCAGTAGGCGATTTTGTTATGGTAAATTGGAATCCAAGCGGAAACAGCGCAATACCAGTTGTTGTATTGACAAAATCAGATTTATGCAATGATTTGAGCAGCAAGTTATCAGAGGTGTATTCTATTGCATTGGGAATTGATATTTTAACCACAACAACGCAAGAGCAAAATGATTATACGAAACTGTTTCAGTATGTTTTAGACGGAAAGACAGTTGCTTTTATAGGTTCCTCCGGGGTTGGAAAATCTACGTTAATTAACTGCTTGCTGGGTGGGGAGTACATGAAAACAAATGGGCTTCGGAATGATGATAAAGGCCGCCATACGACAACGCGTAGGGAATCATTTACGGGAAACGCCATTTCCGCACAGCCTGGAAAGGTTGCTTATTCTATTTTTGACAGTAAATTATTGAAAAAATACAAAAAACATGGCTCCGATATTGTATCTCATGTTCATCCTCATGATTTATTTGATCATTTTGACGAGCAGTGGAGCAGAGATATTGCAAATGGATATGAGCCGGTAAGCCAGGCAGATACTCTCGAAGAACTGGCAGAAAAAGCGGGAATTGATGTGGCAGGATTTATGGAACAGATTGAAGAATACAATGATATGTGCGAGGCTGGCTTCGATGAAGTTTTTGAAAAGGATCGTTCTTATATGCAGCCCATTGAAAAAGGACCATTTTATTGCTGCTGTCAGAGCGTTGGCGCTTACGGTTCTTTAGGAGGAGTAAAGATCAATCACAAAACGCAGGTACTCACACAGGATGCCAAAGTAATTCCGGGACTCTACTGCGTTGGAACAGATGCATGTAATATTTTCGGAGACAGTTATCCATTTATTCTTTCTGGTAATACAATGGGCTTCTGTCTGAACAGCGGACGGATTGCGGGAGAAAATGCAGCGGCAGAATTGGATAATTTTGAATTTTAGAAGTCTGAAAAAGGAGAAGCATAGATGAGAATCGCCATTGATGGAAAGGAAATAGAAGCAAAAAAGGGACAATCTGTTCTCGATGCGGCTCTGGAAGCGGGTATCTTTATTCCACATCTTTGCAGCCGCCCGGATCTGGAAGTAAAGGGAGGCTGTCGTCTGTGTTCGGTAGAAATTGAGGGTATGGCGGGTGCGGTACCCTCTTGTATGACAAAAGCAGAGGAAGGCATGAAGATTACTGTAAATGGACAGGAGGCGGAGAAAATCCGTAAGACGGCCATGGAGCTGATTCTGGCCACTCATCCGGCGGATTGTACGGGATGTCCGAAATATGGAAAATGTGAGCTGCAGTCCATGTATCAGTACATGGGTGTTAGTGCAGAACGGTGGAGAAAAAAATCGAGAAGCGTGGCCAATGACGATAGTAATCCTCTGGTTTCCCATCTTTTTACAAGATGCGTACGTTGCGGAAGATGTATCCGGGCCTGTCAGGATTTAAGAGGTGTAAAGGTTCTTGATTATATTAAGACAGACGTAGGAATCCGGGCAGGTATTCCAGATGAAAAGTCTTTAAAAGAGGCCGGATGCCGTTTTTGCGGAGCATGTATTGAAGTTTGTCCGACCGGTTCGATCATGGATGCCCTAAACATTATGAAGCCGGAGCGTTCTTATAGTGAGAATATTGTTCTATGCAAAAGTACCTGTCCTGCCCATATTGATATTCCAAGATATATTCGTTACATCAAAGAGGGAGATTTTGAAAGGGCAATCGCCGTAATTCGTGAAAAAGTACCATTTCCGGCAACATTGGGAAGCGTATGTACCATACCTGCGAGAACGAATGTAAAAGAAAAGAACTGGGCGATCCAATTTCTATTTGCAAGCTGAAACGGGCAGCTGCGGTAAATGACAGCGGCGTATTACCTGGCAAAAAAAGGACATGAAGTTACTGTTTTTGAAAAGAACGAAAAAGCCGGAGGACAGTGTCGTTATGGGATTCCTGCTTATCGGCTGCCTGATGAGCTTTTAGACAGAGAAATTGCGGATATTCTTGAGGTTGGGATTGATTTACATACCAATATGGAGAAAAGATCGCCTACACAGTTAATTGAGGATGGATATGATGCTGTCCTTGTTGCAGCAGGAACCCACCAGGGAACCAAATTATCAATTCCGGGCAATGATCTGAAAGGTGTTTATGTAAATACAGAATTCTTAAAGGCAGCCAGAAGGGGAAGCCCACTGGATATTGGAGAGCGTGTGATGGTTCGCGGCACGGGAATTGGCAGATTACTTGAATCTGAAAGCCATTCATTTAATTTCAAAAAGTTTGAGAAAAGGCCGTGAAGGTATGTTTGAGTTAATACAATAGCTATTTAAAATTTTGGCAAAGTGACGAAAGTTTTATGAAATTTTTGTCGTTTTGCCAAAAATTTAAATGAAAAATTCTTTTGTGTTGACAAAAATAGAAAAGTAGTTTATGATAGCCTCATCATTTCAGAAACACCATAGCGTTGTAGCTTTCATTTTAAAGGGTTTGCCGTAGTGTAAAGGAGGGGTATCTTATTTGAAAATAGCGTTCTGGAGCAACGTCAGAGGAGTCTGCGGCGTTACCAGCAATCTTGCCTGTATCAGCGTTATTGGCGCGCTGATGGGAAAACAAAAAGCAATTCTTTTAGAAAATCATTTTCATCTTAATAATCTGGAACTTATCTTAAATCAATCCCTGGAAAGGAATTTAGTAAGAGAATATACTTATTACAGTCAGGTGGGAATCGACCATTTCATGAGGCGGGTTCATTCAGGCCTGGATTCGGAGAGGGCGGTAGAAGACTGTTCCATACGAATTACGAATGGGCTTTCTTATCTTCCGCAGAATATCCAAATGAATGAAGAGCAGTTTAACTATGAATTCAACCGGGTCGTATATTCGATGCTGGGGCTGTTAGAGAAGCTGGGGTATGTAATTTATTTTGATTTAGAAAAGGGAGAGAGCTTAAGCTCCCGGATTATTTTAAATGAAGCGGATATGATTGTCGTAAATCTATGTCAAAATCCTGCTGTGATAGAAGATTTTTTTAGACAGTACGGTTCTTTCAGAAAAAAGGCATTCTATGTGGTTGGGTGTTATAGCCCGGAATCTGCCACAACAATATCCATGATACAGAAAAAATATCAGATTGAAAGGGAACGTCTGGGAATAGTTCCCCATTCGATTGCTTTTGCAAATGCTATGAATCAGGGAAAGCTGGTTTCTTTTTTGAAACGCAGTTACAAAGAGGGGAGGAAATCAGAAAATAGGAAATTTTTGAAGGAAATCAAGGAATGCGTACAGCTGCTTTGGGAATTTGAAAGGAAGATTGGTATTTGAAAGGAGGAAATTTGAAGGAGGGGTTAGATTTTGAAACGTTGCTGGAGGGGATTATGGATACCTTTACCCAGCTTTTACGGGAAAATCCTTATGAAAGCGGCTTAAGCCAGAAGCAGTTAAAGGAGCGGCTGAATAACCGGGGACTGCTTCGGAATGCTCTTCGGAACTGCGTTTATGGAGACTTGCAGGCGAAGCTTTTTATAAAGGATAGTATACGGGATATATTAGTAAAAAAATACGGTTTTGACAACCAGAAAATTCAGGAAAGTATACCTTTCCATGACCCATTTTCTCTTAAGGCAGAGGAAAAGTTTTCGATTCTTTTATATTTATACCGGAGGGAATGGGGCATGTATGGTTTAGAGCGGCTGATTCAGGATTATGAGCTGGACCGGCCGAGATTTCAGGAGGAAGGACTGCGGTATTATGAAATTACAGAGGAGGATATTCATCGCGTTTATAATGAATACCCTTATTTGAACCTGGATTTTAATGATAAGCTGAATATTTTGTCCCAGCGAATTTATGAACGCTATAAGGGAAATGGAGCGATTGATGAAATAAGGGATATGAGGATTGACGGCGTTAGCGCCGGAGTATCCGGGATACCTGAGAGCTTTGATATAGAGAGGGCTATGGAGGAGGGAAGGGATACGAAGGAATTACCCGCTTCCTATGACAGTATCTGGCTGTTTTATCATGGAAAATCCATCCATCTGTCCTTTTTAGGTTTTCGCAGCTACAAGGAGCTGATACGGGTATGCCGTAATATTTACAGGTATAATAACCCAGAACAGCTTTCTGCTGCTAAGGGTTATACAGTGAACGAGATGAAGGACGGGAGCCGCGTGGCGGTGGCGCGGCCTCCATTCTGTGAATCCTGGGTGCTTTTTGTCAGGAAATTTGATACCGTCTTACAGGAAGATATACATAAGCTGATCACAGATAAAAATGCAAATCTGCCGATTTCTGTTATGAAATGGCTGATTAAGGGCTGCCAGGTGACAGGAATTACCGGGGAGCAGGGGTCAGGAAAAACCACGCTTTTAATGTCCTTAATCGGGTTTATTCGTCCTTCCTATAACCTGCGCGTTCATGAGCTGGCCTTTGAATTGCATTTGCGGAGGATTTATCCAAAGCGCAATATTGTTACCTTTCGGGAAACTGCCGATGTTTCCGGGCAGGAGGGGCTAGATTTCGCCAAAAAGTGCGATGGAACTGTGAGCATTTTAGGAGAGGTGGCTAGTAATCCGGTGTGCTGCTGGTTAATTTCTATGGCGCAGGTAGCCTCTTTATTTACGCTTTTTACCCACCATGCCAAAACAACAGAAAATCTGGTGATTTCTATGAGAAATGCTCTTTTGCTGGAGGGCGGGTTCCATGATGAAAGGGCGGCTTGCCGCCAGGTAGCGGAGGCGATTCGTTTTGATGTGCATATGAAAAAGGGAATGGACGGACATCGTTATATTGAACGAATTAGCGAGATTGTGGCAGAAGGAGACAGCTTCTCAGTTCGGGAAATCCTACGCTTTCAGAACGGTGCTTATGTAAGGGGAGAAGGGTTTAGTAAAGAGAGTATAGAGGCTATCCGTATGCATTTGGAGGAGAAAGAGGAGCTTGATTTTGAAGAATTTATAAAGGAGTGGAAAGATGAGAAGATGGTACCGGCTGCTTCTGCGAATTCCGGGGCTTAGGGGATATGCCCGAGAGATTTACCGGATGTATCAAATTATAAAACCAGCGGACGAAAAGACTTTGGAAGAGGCGGTAGGCCGGGTATTAGCGGAAAATCTTTTTCTGAGCGGAGCTATGATTTTTGTTTTTGCCAGCTTTCGGGGCGCGACAGCCTATTTGTATGGGATTCTTGTTATGGCAGCTTTGGTAGTAAACCGGCAGTGGATAAAGCAGAGGCTTTTAAAGGAGGAAAAGAGGCTTTTAGAGCAGCTGGAAAAGTATTTGGGCGATGTCAGGCATTTTTATCATACGGGAGGACTGATTGAAGAGGCTGTGTATGACTCTATAGAAGAAGCTCCTTATGAAATCTCTCTGCATATGCGCCAGATTTATGATATTTTGGCAGAAGGAAATAAGGAAGAGGAGCTGAGATACCGGGAAATGGCGCCGAACAAATTTTTAATAACCTTTCTGGCTTTGTGTCAGATTACCATGGAATACGGGGACAGCATAAGAGAAGAAAAATCTTTATTTTTAACGAATCTTAATCATCTGCGAGAGGAAATACGTATGGAGCTTTTGAAAAAAGAAAGGACAGCTTATGTGTTCAGCGGTCTGGTCTGGATTTGCCTGCTTCCCGTTTTTTTCTTAAAGATAATTGAAAATTGGGGGATTCAAAATCTGCCGGAGCTGGAGAATTATTACCATGGGGCTTATGGGATTATTGTTTCAGCCGTTATTTTTTTTGGCACCTGGCTGTCTTACCAGCTTATCAGCAGTCTGCGCGACTATGAGATATTTCAGAAAAACCATCGTTTTCTTCAGAAAATAAGTGAAATTTCCTGGATACGCCAAAAAATACAGACGTGGATTTTTAATTTTCCTAAAAGGGCGGCGGAACGGACGGCTGTATTGCAGAAAAGCGAAACCGGAATGCGGTTGCCGGAATTTATGGTACAGAGTTTTTTGTATGCCGGAATAGGAGCTGTCCTGGCGTTTATTATGATTAGCCATGCGGGGCTTTTAAAGGGGGTATTTTTTCCAGCGGCTCTTGGAATAGGAATTTTGGGAGGAATTTTATCAGGGGCTGTCGCTATGCTTGTACCAAGAATTTTTTTGGCCTTCTGCCTTTTCTTCGGAAAGAGGGAAAAAGAGGATGAGGTGCTGCAATTTCATACGATTATCCTGATGCTGATGTATTTAAAGCAGATGAATACAGAAACCATTCTTATGTGGATGGAAAATTTCAGCCGGGCTTTTCGGAGTTCTATAGAAGAATGCGTGGATAATTTTTCTTATGACAACGAAAGGGCCTTACGGATTTTAAAGGAAAGAGAACCTTTTCTGCCCTTTGTACGTCTGGTAGAGAATTTAGAGGCTTGCGACAGATTGGGTGTTTTAAAGGCCTTTGATGAGGTTGCGGGTCAGAGAAGCTATTTTTTAGAAAAAAGGAAGCAGGATAATGAAATTGCCATATCAGAGAAAGGAGCTGTTGCGAGGCTGGCGGCGTATTTGCCTCTGACGCTTACGCTTCTTTTATATTTGATTGTACCTTTTGTTTTGGAAAGTATTGTGCAGCTGGGAGGTTATATGTCTCAGCTAGGGGGAGTTTAAATTTTTGATTTACAGGTTTGTATCTGTGCGGCGGCTACAAATCTGATGTCTGCAAAGCAGTGCAGAGAAGGGGGAAAATAATGGAGAATAGTTTAAAAGGACTGCTTTTAGCAGCAGGAACAATTATTACTTGCGTTATTGTAGGACTGGGGTTTTATATTGCAAGAGAAGCCAGAGATACGGCGGCTAATGGAGCTGGGCAGATTGCCAAACTCAATGCGGAATTTAATGAAAGCGATAAAGTAATATATGATGGACTTAAGGTATCGGGAAGCGAAGTAGTAAATGTAATTAATAAATTTAAAAATGACCTTTTATGTATTGAAGTAAAAACGAAAAAGGGGACGAATCACTATAACCATACCATGAATGGGGAGCGGTCCGCTTTGTCAAATGGGAAAGGCGCATCGATAAAGGCAGCCCAGGACAGGATGAACGCCGCTTATATTAATCCGAACGGGCAGTTTACCGGAAGTATTATCCGGGACAGTAATCATACAATTATTGGCATTTGTTTTGAACAGGAGGGGTAAAAAGTGAAAAATCTAAAAATTTTTCACTAGCAAGTTTGTGTCCGCACTGCAACCACAGACTTGTGCTACAAAAAAGCAGTGCAGAAATGGGGTAAATTATGGAGCATGGGTTGGAGCTTTTTTATGAGGGTACAGGAGCTGTACTGTTTTGTACGGCAGTTACAGTTCTGTTTCTTTTATTTGGCAGGTTGTATGATATGGAAGAGGCCGTGAAAAAGAATTTGGATGAAGGGCATATTATATCTGTTACCCTGATGGAGTAACAAAAGGCAGGCGCAAATGTAACATGTGCGGTAAATCCGCGTAGAAATGAGGGAAAGTATGCATAGCTTTGAAAAAATAGCGGAGCTTTTGATAACAACGGTATTGTTTTTTTTAATACCTCTGCAATATGCCGGAGCGAAAGCGGATGTAGTAGGCAGAACCTATGTCATGACAGAAACGGCATATCTGGTAGAGGCCGTCAGGACTACTGGCCGATTAAGCGGGCAGATGTATCAGGAGTATTTGAAAAGGCTTGGCGCTACCGGACAGGTTTATGACGTTAAAATAATCCATTATGAGAAGCTTTTAAATGAGACAGAGGAGGGTTATCAAACCTATTATCATGGAATTTACACCGAGGATATTTTAGAAGCGCTTTTTTCAGAGGAAGGAAGCTATGTTTTTTCACCTGGGGATTTTTTTAGAATTGAGGTTTGCGCTGTTGGTCCGTCGCTGGCAGAAAGGTTTTCTTTATTTTTAAGGGCAGGTGCGAAGGAAAATGGAGTTCAGGTTATTTATGGAGGCAGGATAAGAAATGAGGCCGGCTAGCTTTGGTATTGTGTTTTCTATGCTGTTTTTAAGCCTTCTTGTTATAAGCGATTACCAAACGGCCGCTCTTCAGGAAACAGGGCTGCAAAGGCTGATGTACAATAACTGTCTGGATAGCGCTATTGAGGATGCGATGACAGATATGGTAGAGGTGGATGAAGGCCGCCGGCTCAGGATGAATAAGCAAAAGGCTGTAGAGGATTTTTTTACAGCGTTGTCCGTGAACTTTGGAGCTATGGAAAATCCACAAAAGAGGGAGCTATTAAAGGCATATGTTCCGGTGATTGCGTTTATAGAGAAAAATAAAATTACCTTTTTTTATGGTTTTTTAGATGGAGGAAAAACAGAAGAGACTTTTTTTCAGATAGAAAAAGGGGACTATCGGATATGGTTTACCTTGACCGATTATGTTTTTGTAGAAAATAAGAAAAGCGGGGAGAGTTTAGAAGGAGATTTTCACGACGTAGGAAAGATATTTACAGTTCCTGTTCTTTTAGAGGAGGACTGGTTTTATGAGGAGCAAAAAAAGGCTGTCCGCGCTGCTTTTATTGAAAATATGGAAAAAATTATGGAGGAGCATAATGAGGCGGCAAGAAAGCTGGGAATCCGGTATCATTTTTCTCTTCCTGTAATAAAGGGAGAGGAATGGTATCGGGGAATTGATAATATTAGTATGCTCGTATGCTTTCAGGGGTATCCCTATGGAAGCAGGAGCGTGGGATATTACAATCGGATGGCTATCGGAGGAGCTGAAATTAAAAAGAGGGAAAGGCGGAGATAAGTAATGAGGGGAGTATATAGAAGATTAGCGTTTTTTATTTTGATGGGAGTTGCGGCAGCAGGAATAGCAGTGTTACCAGGAGCCTTAGCCAGAGCTACCGATACAAAGGAAGTTTTAAATAAAACAAGAGCAGAGGCGGCCGTCTGGGTTTGCAGGGAAATGGAAAAACGAGGAGAAGGGGTACAAGAAGAGCTTTTGGAAAGAATTCGGGAGGACAGGAGAATTTCGGATTTAGGACAGATAAAAAAGAAAAATCAGGAGGAGGTGCTTTTAGCATATCATTGGGGCATTATGGGAGGATTTAGCAATGGGGCTTATAGCAAAAACCGGAGATTTTTGGGGAATCAGAAGATAACAAAAAAGGAATGGACAGAAATTAAAAAAAGGATAGAAAATCCTAAAAAGAGATTTGTACTAAGTCCAGACGGACAGTTGTGCCGGACAACAAGGCTTCCTGCCAACAGCAAAAAATTCCCTTATATTTTAGATAGTTATCCGAACAGCTATTATGAGGGAACCTTCGATTATGAATGGTATGAGGGTAAGTTAAAGGAGGGAGGAGACTATATTAATCCTTCGGGAATGGCTGATGCAGAATTTACAAACTGGAAGACGTCCTATCCATTAGAAAAAATCCGGGGAGAATATGAAAAGGCCTGGAAGCAGTGTATTCGGCAGAATTTGGAGACCCGTCTGAATGTGGATTACAGGAAGATAGACAGGGATTATCATTGGCTGAATAGGCTGAGAAACACTTATTTTATTTCCCATGATCCAGAGCAGGATTTAAAAATAACAAAGGAAATAGAGGATTATATTGAAAAAGTAAAGAAAAACCAGGTTATTATAAAAGGAACTGTAGATTTAGACAGCTCTACGCTTTATAAGAGCCTTCACGGTTATTTTATGAGAACTCATATTAAATTTAAGATAGTATCAGCAAATCAAATGCCTGCGAAGCAGACAGACCTTATTTTTGGGGAGCATATTTATTTTAAAGGCTTAAAAAAGGGAGTGTGGAAGGAGGCTGTAGTAGATATTGGTCTTGGCAGCGCGAACCCTTATTCCGATGGAAGGGATTTTGCCGTTATTATGGATAATTTGACAGAACCGCTAAAGAAATAGCAGCGAGGAGGCTAAAAATGAGACGGCTCATTTGTTTATTTTTGGTAGCGCTTTTTGCTGTTTTTATTAATAAACAGACGGCAAATGCAGGAAAAAATGCAGTTTATTCAGATAATGGAACTATTATTTTTGAAACAACGGATACGATTGCTGCTTCCCAGACTCGTTGGACAGAGGTAGGGTTTACTGTACGGAGAAATCCTACGGGAGGTAATCCGGTGAAGGATTCGGCCTATGCGACTCTTTGGCTAAAGGAGGAATATCGAAGAAAGAAAAAGAATGGCGATGGAACCTATCAGGTTATCTTTACGATACCAAGAAAAGATATAGAAAAGGCGCTTTCCAAAGCCGGGCTTTTAAAAGGAAAGGGAGATATTTTGTACCTGAACGGTATTTTTAAGGTGATTCGTTATGGAAAAGGGGATAAGGGATATTATCGGACGCTGGCAGGAATAAAGGGCGCAGCGTCTTGGCGGAATAAAAGAGATTTTGACGAGCTTTTTGATGTTAAGGTGGTTTTTCGTGATCCAGAGCCGGTAGAACCTGAGCCTGTAGAAAAGAAGATAAAGAAGGAGGGAATTGGAGAAGCAGCGCCTTTTGCCGTTTTAAAAGCAGAGGAAAAGGGAAAGGAGGCTTTTGATGTGCTGGAGGGCGTTCCGGGAGAGGAGCCTTTGTATTGCAACGGATGGGCCAGAGAATACCTGCGTTCCTATGAATATAAGAAAATAGAGGGGGAAAAGGTATATCCTGTTAAAGTAAGCCGTACTTACCATTTGTCCTGGACGGAAAGAAGAGTTTACATAGATGAAGAGACAGGAGAAGAAAAGGAGAGGATGATAGCAAGAAGCCGAAGCCATACAGCCTCCCTCCAGGTATTTGTACGCAGAAAATATTCCTACTGGGAAATAGAAGACCTGTACCTGGGCGTGCCGGAGCAGATGACAGTGTATAATAAGGCTCTGC
>CATKYY010000063.1 GCA_949841225.1 uncultured Acetivibrio sp. | reverse complement strand
GAAAGGGCCGGGTTTATGGGCAACTTAAACGGGACGGAGGGCAGCGTTACGATTATCGGAGCGGTATCGCCTCAGGGCGGTGATTTTTCTGAGCCTGTAACCCAGAATACCAAGCGTTTTGTCCGCTGTTTTTATGCTTTGGATAAATCTCTGGCTTATGCAAGGCACTTTCCGGCGATTCATTGGCTGACCAGCTATAGCGAGTATGTGCAGGATCTGGCTCCGTGGTATACTACGGAAGTAAGTCCTGATTTTATAGATTGCCGCAACCAGATTTTAAGTCTTTTGAGCCAGGAAAACAGCCTGAATGAAATTGTAAAGCTGATAGGCAGCGATGTGCTTCCTGACGACCAGAAGCTGATTTTGGAGATTGCCCGGATTGTCCGTCTGGGATTTTTACAGCAGAATGCTTTCCATCCAGAGGATACCTATGTGCCAATGGATAAACAGTACCAGATGATGGATGTTATTTTATATCTTTATGATAAATGTAAACGTCTGGTAGCTATGAATATGCCGATGAGCTTAATCCGGGAGGATAAAATTTTTGAAAAGCTGGTTAGTATAAAATATGACGTGGCAAATAAAGAGCTTTATAAGTTTGACGAATATAAAAAACAAATTGATGCCTTTTATGACAGGTTAATTGCGATAAATGCATAGGAAGGGGGAAAACGTATGTCGATAGAATATCTGGGGCTAAGCGAGATTAAGGGCCCGTTGATTGTGTTAGAGGGTGTGCGTGATGCCTCCTATGAAGAAATTGTAGAATTTACAGTGGAGGGAAAAGAAAAGAAGCTGGGCCGGATTGTGGAGGCTTATGAAGATAAGGCGGTAATTCAGGTGTTTGGCTCAACAGATGAAATGTCTCTCCAAAATACCCATACGAAGCTTACCGGGCATCCAATGGAAATTAGTTTGTCTGAGGAAATTCTGGGCAGGACTTTTAATGGATTGGGAAAGCCTATTGACGGACTGGGGTCTATTGTAGCGGAGGTAAAGGCCAATGTAAACGGCCAACCGCTAAATCCGGTGTCAAGGGAGTATCCAAGAAACTATATTAAAACAGGCATTTCTTCCATTGACTGTCTAACTACCTTGATTCGGGGACAGAAGCTTCCGATTTTTTCAGGCAATGGACTGCCCCATGACGAGTTGGCGGCGCAGATTGTAAGGCAGGCTTCTCTAGGCGAGGGCAGCCATGAGGAATTTGCTATTGTATTTGCGGCTATGGGCGTAAAGCATGATGTAGCGGAGTTTTTTCAGCGTACTTTTGAAGAAAGCGGGGCGAGCTCTCATGTAACTATGTTTTTGAATCTGGCCAACGACCCGGTAGTAGAGCGTTTGATTACTCCAAAGGTGGCGCTGACGGCGGCAGAATACTTAGCTTATGAAAAAGGAATGCATATTTTGGTAATACTTACCGATATGACTTCCTTTGCAGAGGCTATGCGCGAGGTATCTTCTTCCAAAGGAGAGATACCAAGCCGTAAGGGGTATCCCGGCTATCTGTACAGCGAACTGGCGGCCCTCTATGAAAGAGCGGGCATTGTAAAGGGGAAAAAAGGAAGCGTGACGCAGATTCCTATTTTAACTATGCCGAATGACGATATTACCCATCCTATCCCGGATTTGACCGGATATATTACAGAAGGACAGATTGTATTGGACCGGCCGCTTCACCAGAAGGCTGTTTATCCGCCGATTAATGTGCTTCCGTCTCTGTCCCGTCTGATGAAGGACGGTATTGGGGCGGGGTATACCAGGGAGGATCATCAGGATTTGGCAAACCAGTTGTTTTCTTCTTATGCTCATGTGGGCGAGGCGAGGGCGCTGGCAAGCGTTATTGGCGAAGATGAGCTATCCCAGGTAGACAAGAAATATCTGAAATTTGGGGCTGCCTTTGAGGAAACCTTTGTAGCTCAGGGGCATAGCGAGGACCGTTCTATTACAGAAACATTGGATTTGGGCTGGAAGCTTCTGTCCGTCCTTCCGAAAGAGGAGCTGGACCGTATTAATACGAAAATTTTGGATAAATATTATAAACCGTTGGAGGAATAAAGGGGGATTTTTATGGATCCGAATACATTTCCTACAAAAGGAAACCTGATTCTGGCAAAAAACTCCCTGGCTTTGGCAAGGCAGGGCTTTGAGCTTATGGATAAAAAAAGAAATATCCTGATTCGGGAGCTTATGCAGCTTATTGACGAGGCTTCTGATATTCAGGGCGAGATTGACAGCATTTTTACAGAGGCTTACCGCGCCCTGCAGCGCGCTAATATTGAGATGGGTATCCACAACGTAGCTGAAATTGCAGAAACGATACCGATAGATGACAGCGTAAGCATTAAGCTTCGAAGCATTATGGGCACAGAAATACCTTTGGTGGAGTTTTCTGAGGAGGACAGAAGGGCGGAATATCCTTTTTACCATACCAGAATCTCTCTAGATGAGGCCTGCGTCCATTTTGATAAAGTAAAGCGTTTGACGCTGCGGCTTTCTATGATTGAAAATTCTGCGTACCGCCTGGCGGCCAATATTAAAAAAACCCAGAAACGGGCGAATGCTTTACAGAATATTACAATACCCAGATATACAGATTTGGTCAGTAATATCCAAAATGCCCTGGAAGAGAAGGAAAGGGAAGAATTTACCCGGCTGAAGGTGATTAAGAGAAGGAAAGAAAGCTTGACAGAAGCATAAAAAAACGGTATACTGTAACAGCATCATAGGATGCAAAATAAATTGTCATAACATTTCCGTGCAGCCGGGGAGATAGCGGTGCCCTGTACCTGCAATCCGCTACAGCAGGGGTGATGTCCGGCCCCGGGCTTGTATTTTCAACGCAGCCCTTTATAAGTGGCGTTGACGTTTGGGTCTTACGCAATGGGAATTCATGAACCGTGTCAGGTCAGGAATGAAGCAGCACTAAGTGAAAGCTCTCATGTGCCGTAAGGGCGCCTGGACCGAGCAAACTGTAAAGGTAACGGTTGGGGATGCTCGCTCAAAGCCGGGCGCACGGATTTTTGTTTAGCTGGAACGATATTTAGTTTCCGGCTTTTTTTACTTTATAGGAAATTCCTTCGGATTCCCTATAAAATAAAAAATAATTGTCGCACTGCGGCGGAAAAGAAATATGCCGCTAAAGCGACCCGCCGCAGGCGGAGAATCCTGCAGAGCAGGATTCTTTTTTATTATATTTTTAGGAAACTCAAGGGAATTAAGACTTTATCTTAGAGAAAGAATGCGTTATAATAAAAGATAACTAAAATTAGAACTGTAGGCAAATTTTTAAAAGGAGAGTCAGCATGAGTATTGAGCTGAGAGCAAATGCAGTCAACCAGATTGCAAAGGGAGTGACAATATATAAAGAGGGTGAAGCAATAGAGACCATTTGTCTGGTATTGAAGGGCAGAGTGATGGTGGAAAAAAAGGGAGTCCGCCTAATTGCGGGGTCTGGCAATTTTCTTGGCGTCAGCGATTTAGAGGGAGGGTCTTACGGCGTGTCTTATACGGCCCTGGACAATGTGGTCGCTTATCCTTTTATAGTCAGAGGGAGCGCAGATATTGAAAATATTTTATCTTTAAATAAAGAATATGGAAGCCTTATGGTGGCTTCTTTAAGTAAATATATAAAGGAATTAAAGACTGTACAGATGAGCCTTTTGAAAGGGGCCAATGCACTGTATACTTTTTTAAAGGTGCAGTATGATTTGTATCGGGAGATTTGTAAGGAAAATGGTTATGCAGTTGTAGCTAATGAAAGGCTGGAGAAGCTGGAAGGCTTTGCGGCAAGTCACATAATAAATGCCAGACAGCTTAATTATTATGTCCAGTGCGCAGATACTCCGATTGATGTACAGAAAGCTTTTTACAGGAACAGTACCATCTGCTTGTACCATATTGAAGAGCAGGTGGAGCTGGTACGGGAAATTGTTCGGGAGTCTGTGGAGACGGCAGAGTATTACGACGGTTTGAGAAAAGAGCTTTATGGAAGCAAAAGAGACGATCTGTTCCATTTAGTTTCCGGGCTTTTGCTTCAGCAAAAGCAGGCAGAGAAGAAAAATCCTGTAAAGCTTCAAAATTGTCTGGATGAAATTATTGAACAGCTGAACCAGACGGAAGATACGTTGCTAAATAAGGCGGGAATTCACCTGGATATTAACCGGAATGATTTGGAGGATATTTATTTTAAGATTCTTTCCGGGGCAGGCGCGGAAGAAACCGGTTCGGCAACGATGGTAGACCAGGTGGCCAGCCTTGAGGGATCTATGGGTAAAATTCTTGCTTATGGTGAATTGGAGCAAGAGAAGGCGGACCGCCTTCAGGAGCTGATGGAGAAGTTTTATGGCATGAAGGATAAAACCGCGGCGGACGACAACAGCCGGAGCCTTCGCAGAGAGATTGCTTCTATTTATTATGTTTTGTATGAAAAGGTATTTTTGCGCGCTGTAGAGGACAAAAATTGTCCTATTGCAGTGGATTTGTTCTTGAAGTACGGGTTATTTGATGAACGGCTTTTGACAAAGGAAGAGCTGGTAGAGCTTGTGAATTTGGAACAGGGCGGGCAGGGAGAGCCTTGCTTTGTGTATAACATGAAGGATTGGCTTACTTTAATTTATAAGGGGGAAAAGCTCCCGTCCAAGAGTGAATTTGATCAGGATTTTGAAGAGCATTTGCGGGAGTTGAAGAAAAATAAAGAAATTACGGATGAAGAGGCTGTAGAACGGTTAAAAGACCCTGTTTTAAAGGTTCAGTACGAAATCCGCAATATGCTGTCTTATAATAACAGGATTGTTTCAGGGCAGGTTACAAGTTTTGTGCCGTTTTTATATGAAAGCTCCTTTGTAGGAGGCCCAGGCGGCAGCCATCTTACGGCCAGGGCCATTAATGAGGCTGTGGAAAAGCTTTGCGCCGTTGATTATTCTTTGTTTTGCAGAGAGAGCCTTTATGAAAATCCAGAGGTTGGAATTAAAAAAGAATATATTGTAAAGGATGTTTTTCCAGATTTTATTTTAATGCCGATCGGCGGTGTTAACGGCGTTATGTGGCAGGAAATCAGCGGGCGGAAAAGAGATTCAAAGGGGAGATTTTTGCTTCCTGCATTTATGAATGGGCGGTTAGATGAAATAATGGTTCAAATGGGCGGAAGGTTCCGTTGGGAAATGTGCCGTACTGTTCAGGGGGCTATGTGGAATAATATTAAATATAAATCTCTTACCAGCGAATATATGGATTATATTCAGTTTTATCGTAAAAACCGCGATCTCTCTGAAGAGAGAAAGGAAAAAATTAAGGCGCAGCTGCAAAAAGCCCGCAGTAGCGCTAAAGAGGTATTTGTACAGGATTATGAAACCTGGATTAGAAATGAGTCCCAGGGCTCTATACGAATGAATAAAGTAGCAAGGGAAATTTTGGCGTGCTACTGTCCGTTTAGCTTCCAGATAAGGGAAAATATTAAGAACCAGCCTATTTTTGCAGAGGCTATGACTCGGTATACGCGGGAAAAGGCAGCTAAGGTAAAGGAAATAGACCTCCGCTACCGTATGTTGGAAAAGGAAGGTATTACCATACCCGAGGAGCTTATAAGAACACAGGAATATTACCGGGATAAGTAATACAAAGGAGACACTGAAGAATGGGCAAATATGACAGCATGATGAAATGCGCGAAGGCACGGGAGCTGGTAAAAGGGAGAAAATACCAGGATGCTCTGGAGCAGATAAAGGAGGTTCCGCTAGAACAGGTAAAGGTTATTGCGGATTTAAACCTTATTGCAGATATTTTTACAAAAAATAATGAATATGGCAGGGCGCTGGAGGTGTATCAATATCTTTATGAGAGGGTGCAGACGAGAAGGATTTTATACCAGCTGATATTTTTATCTGTGAAATGCGGACAGATTAAGGAAGCAGAGGATTATTATGCAGAGTATATTGCCTTGCCGGCTCAGTCCAGCGATCGCCTGATTTTGAAATACTTTCTGGATAAAGGCCGCGGTGTGGAAAGAAAACAGCTGATTGCTGATTTAGTAGAGCTAAAGAGGGAAGACTATATTGAAGAATGGGCTTATGAGCTGGCAAAGCTATACCATAAAGAGGGCATGGAAAAAGAATGCGTCGATGAATGCAACGATATTATCATGTGGTTTGGCGAAGGGAAGATTGTAGAGAAGGCCATGCTTTTAAAGCTCCATTATGAGGATGGATTGGATATATCTTCTCCGAAAGCGATAGAAGAAACCAGAAACCTGGCGGCGGATCTTAAGCTGGCGGCGGCAATTGCAGAGGAGAATGAAAGAAAGCGCGCTGAGCTGTACGAAGAAGAGGAGCCGGTTTTTGAGCCTGAAAAAGAGGAAGTGAAACTGCCGACGGTGATGGAAGGGCGTAATAAAAGCGACCTGTTGTTAGAGCTTTTGGAAGAAATTAAAGCAGATGGGGAACTGCCTCATTTTGCATTAATCGGCGAAGATAAGGATAAAATTACCGAATTTTCTAAAGCTATTTCTAAGGGTCTGGCAGCAAAAAAGGTAACGAAGGCGGCAAAACTGGCCCGGGTTGACAGTTCGCGCCTGAATGAGATTAATCTGGCGGATAAGATTCCTCAGATGAAAGATGGTTGTTTGTTAATCAGCAATGCAGGAAAGCTTTCTATTAATTCTTTACAGAGCTTGAACCAAATGTTAAGGAAAGGGGAAAGCGGGATTGTTGTGATTCTTGCAGATAAGGAGGATGAACTGGAATCTGTCCTGCGGAGGAATAGAAAGCTGCAAAGCATAATAACCTATGAAATTAGGATTTAGGAGGAAACCACGGATATGAAAGAGAAGGAAAGGCCGGTATGGGTTATTGGGCATATGAACCCGGATACAGATTCTATTTGTTCTGCGATTGCCTATGCCAATTTAAAAAGAAAAATAACAGGCCGAAGCTATATACCAAAACGTGCTGGGGATATAAGTACAGAAACCAGATATGTGTTGGAGCATTTTGGGGTGGAGGAGCCGGAGCTTGTTTTTGATGTAAGAACTCAGGTAAAGGATATTGAATACCGTTACACCAAGGGAGTAGATGGATATATTTCTTTAAAAAGGGCATGGGAATCTATGAGATCTATCCAGGCCCATACTCTGCCGATTGTAGATAAAAATGGAAAATTGGAAGGCGTTATTACCATTGGAGATATTGCTAAATCCTATATGGAGATTTATGACAATAAGATTATTTCTGAGGCAAAAACGCCGTATCAGAACATTATTGAGACCTTGGATGGAGAGATGGTAACGGGCGATGCAAAACGCCGGGTTACAAAAGGAAAGATGCTGATTGCAGCAGCCAATCCAGATTTGATGGAGAGCTATATCGAAAAGGACGATATTGTAATTTTAGGAAACAGGTATGAGTCTCAGCTATGCGCTATTGAAATGGATGCCCAATGCATTATTGTATGCGATGGCTCTAAGGTATCCTATACAATAACAAAGCTGGCGGAAAATAAAAATTGTACCATCATAAAAACGCCGTATGATACCTATACAGCGGCAAGACTCATTAACCAAAGTATGCCGATCCGCCATTTTATGTGCCATGAGGGAATTATTTCCTTTGCGATGGAAGATTATATTGAAGAAATCAAAGAAATTATGGCGAAGAAGCGTTTCCATGATTTTCCGATTGTGGATTTGGAGGGAAAGTATGAAGGTATGGTTTCCCGGCGTATTTTAATGAACGCCAAGAAAAAGAGGCTGATTTTAGTAGACCATAACGAGCGTTCCCAGTCTGTCAGCGGCATTGAGGATACGGAGCTTTTGGAGATTATTGACCATCACCGCCTGGGCGGTATCCAGACCATGAGTCCGGTATATTTCCGAAACCAGCCTCTGGGATGTACGGCGACGATTGTGTACCAGATGTATGAAGAAAACGGCGTTGAAATTGAACCGCAGATTGCAGGATTGCTTTGCTCCGCCATTCTTTCAGATACGTTGGTTTACCGTTCTCCAACCTGTACAGAGGTAGATAAAGAAGCGGCGAAAAAACTGGCTAAGATTGCAGGAATTCAGGTAGTGAAGTATGCCAGAGAGATGTTCAAAGCAGGAAGCAACCTAATGAATAAATCCTGCGAGGAAATCCTGCATCAGGATTTTAAAAAGTTTAATGCCGGCGAGATTACCCTGGCTGTTGGGCAAATAAGCTCCATCAATGGGGATGAGCTACAGATAGTGAAGGAGAAGATGCAAAAGTATATGCAGGAGTCCTTTGCAGAGCAGGGAGTTTCCATGGTGTTCTTTATGCTTACAGATATTATGGAGGAATCGACGGACCTTCTATGCGTCGGTAATGGAGCAAAAGAGGCAGCTGTAAAAGCTTTTGAAATAAAAGAGCCTGCCGAAGACCTTTGGCTGAAAGGAGTTGTTTCCCGTAAGAAACAGCTAATTCCAGCGCTGATGACGGTACTTCAGCAGGAAGATGATTAATCAATTTTAAATTGGAGACGAACTGGAGCCTTTAGTTTCTGACCGCCCCGTGATTTTACCTTAGTCGTGATATTTAAGATATAGGACTCGTGCTGGGCGTAAGCTTCTAAAGGTTCTATTTCAATTAAATTGTTTTCGCCATCGTAGCGGATAGCGGTTTTAAGAGCCGTCCCCTGCATGTTAGTAACGAACAGATTTACATTGTTGACTGTACGGGCATCTAAGGCGGTGTTAAATTTTACACGCCATACAAATTTACCTGTTTTGTATTTTAAGCTCTGTCTTACCTTATTTTCGAGCCCGTCAGACATAGATTCAATATCAAGATAATTAGACATAGTATCACCCCGCTTTTATGCTATATTATAATATAAAATATTGCAAATGTGTAGAGGGAATTTTGATAAAAATTAGAGAAAGGGGAGGTTTTGTGGAAAAGGAGTTTTGGAAGCCGGGAAATATGCTGTATCCCCTTCCGGTAGTTATGGTAAGCTGCCAGGAGGAAGGGCGGCGGCCTAATATTATAACTGTAGCCTGGACTGGAACCGTGTGCACAAATCCGCCGATGGTTTATATTTCTGTCCGGCCGGAAAGGTATTCTTATGGAATTATTAGGAGCAGCGGAGAATTTGTGATTAATCTTACAACAAAGAGACTGGCGCGGGCCACGGATTTTTGCGGCGTGCGGTCCGGGCGTGAAATTGATAAGTTTGAAAAGATGGGGCTGACGCCGTTAGAAAGCGAGACCGTATCCGCGCCGGGTATTTTGGAGAGTCCGGTAAATATTGAATGCAAGGTAGCAGAGGTCAAGGAACTTGGCTCTCATCATATGTTTTTGGCTCAGGTGGCCGGGGTGCGCGTGGATAAAAGCTATATGGATGGAAGCGGGCGTTTTGATTTAAGCCGGGCAGAGCCTTTGATTTATTCTCATGGAGAGTATTATGAGGCGGGAGAGAGGCTTGGTAAGTTTGGATATTCCATCCAGAAACCAAAGAAGGAGAGAAAAAAACGTTGAAAAGCAATATTGTTATGATCGGGATGCCGGGGGCAGGAAAAAGTACGATTGGAGTTATTCTGGCAAAGGCGTTAAATTATCAGTTTCTGGATTCTGATTTAGTGATTCAGGAGAAAGAGGGGCGTCTTTTGCATGAAATTATTGCTGAGGAGGGCCTGGATAAATTTATAAAGATAGAAGAGGAAGCCAATGCTTCTATTCAGGCAGAGAGAACCGTAATCGCTACCGGAGGAAGCGTAGTGTATGGAGAGGCGGCTATGGAGCATTTGCGTAAAAGCGGTACGGTAATTTATATCAGGCTAAGCTATGAGGCCGTTTCTAAACGTATAGGGGATCCTAAAAAAAGAGGCGTGGTGCTGCGGGAGGAGCAGAGTTTCCGGCAACTGTATGAGGAACGCTGTCCTTTGTATGAAAGATACGCCGATATTATTGTGGATGCGGACGGGCTTGAGATAGGAGAACTAATGGAAAAAGTAAAAAGTAGTTTTACAAATAGGGAAAACAGTGGTATAATCAATTAGATTATACAAGGATAGAATGTGTTAAAAGTTTATGAGAAAAATATATTAGATTAGCAGAGGTGCCAAATGGAAGAATACATTATAAAAGGTGGAAAACCCCTGGTAGGGGAAGTATCCATCGGAGGAGCAAAAAATGCTGCTTTAGGCATTTTGGCAGCTGCCATTATGACAGACGATACAGTAACTTTGGAGAATTTACCAGATGTGAGGGATATTAATGTCCTTTTACAGGCTATTGAAGGGATTGGCGCCAGAGTAGAACGGGTGGACGCCCATACTGTTAAAATTAACGGAAGCAAAATCAGCTCCGTTAGCATTGATTATGAATTTATCCGTAAAATCAGGGCTTCTTATTATCTTTTAGGAGCCTTATTAGGAAAATATAAAAAAGCTCAGGTGGCTTTACCAGGCGGCTGTAATATTGGAAGCCGTCCGATTGACCAGCATATTAAGGGTTTCCGGGCTTTGAACGCTACGGTTGAGATTGAGCAGGGCGGTATGATTGATGCCCGGGCGGAAAGGCTGCTTGGAAACCATATTTATCTGGATGTTGTCAGCGTAGGAGCTACAATTAATATTATGCTTGCTTCCTGTATGGCGGAGGGAAAAACAATTATTGAGAATGCGGCGAAGGAGCCCCATATTGTAGACGTGGCTAACTTCTTAAACAGCATGGGCGCTAATATTAAGGGAGCTGGAACAGACGTTATCCGTATTACAGGAACAGATAGGCTCCATGGGAGCGAGTATTCTATCGTACCGGATCAGATTGAAGCCGGAACCTTTATGGTGGCGGCGGCAGCCACAAGGGGCGATGTACTGATTAAAAATGTGATTCCGAAGCATTTGGAGGCAATTTCTGCTAAATTAGTGGAAATTGGAGCAGAGGTGCAGGAGTTTGACGACGCCGTTCGCGTAATTGCGAAGCATCGTTTAAGAAGCACCCATGTAAAGACGCTGCCATATCCGGGCTTTCCAACAGATATGCAGCCGCAAATAGCGACGCTTCTGGCTCTTTCTGAGGGAACCAGTATTGTAACAGAGAGTATTTTTGAAAACCGATTTAAGTATGTAGACGAGCTAAGCCGTATGGGCGCTACAATAACTGTAGAGGGCAATACGGCTATTATCAATGGAACTGCCAGCTATACGGGGGCCATTGTCTCTGCGCCGGATTTACGGGCAGGGGCGGCTTTGGTTATCGCAGGCCTGGTAGCAGAGGAGGGCTATACCTTTGTAGACCAGATTCAGTATGTGGAACGCGGATATGAAACCTTTGAGGAAAAACTGAAGGGTCTTGGAGCAAGTATTGAAAAAATAAATATTGAGGATGAAAAGGCCATTCAGAAGTTTAAGCTGAAGGTTGGATAAAAGCGCTTTGGAATGGAGGGTCGTTATGACAGAAAGAGAAATACCTTATAAAATTTATCTGGAAGAAAAGGATATGCCAAAGCAGTGGTATAATGTCCGCGCCGATATGGAAAATAAGCCGGCGCCTCTTTTAAATGCAGAAACCAGAGAGGCTATGACAGCGAAGGAGCTGGGGGTTGTATTTTGTGATGAGTTGGTAAAGCAGGAGCTGAATGATACCGACCGTTATATTGATATACCCCAGGAAATCAGGGATTTTTATAAAATGTACCGTCCGGCGCCGTTAGTCCGGGCTTACTGTCTGGAGGAAAAGCTCCAGACTCCGGCGAAGATTTATTATAAGTTTGAGGGAAATAATACCAGCGGCAGCCACAAGCTTAATTCGGCGATTGCCCAGGCCTATTATGCAAAGCGGCAGGGACTTAAGGGCGTGACAACGGAAACCGGAGCCGGCCAGTGGGGAACTGCCCTTTCTATGGCATGTTCTTATTTGGGGCTGGACTGCAAGGTATTTATGGTAAAATGTTCTTATGAGCAGAAGCCGTTCCGCCGGGAGGTTATGAGGACCTATGGGGCCGGCGTTACGCCTTCTCCTTCTATGGACACAGAGGTGGGAAAGAAAATCCTGGCAGAGCATCCAGGGACGAAAGGAAGCCTTGGCTGCGCTATTTCAGAAGCCGTTGAGACGGCGCTAAAGAGCGAGGGCTATCGGTATGTACTGGGAAGCGTTTTAAACCAGGTTCTTTTGCATCAGTCCATTATTGGGATGGAAACGAAGCTCGCGATGGATCAATATGGGATTAAACCGGATATGATTATTGGCTGCGCGGGAGGCGGCTCTAATTTAGGCGGCCTGATTTCTCCGTTTATGGGAGAAAAGCTTCGCGGAGAGGCGGATTATCAGTTTGTTGCAGTAGAACCGGCATCCTGTCCTAGCTTGACTCGCGGGGTGTATGCGTATGATTTCTGCGATACGGGAATGGTATGTCCAATGGCAAAAATGTATACTCTGGGAAGCGGCTTTATCCCATCGCCAAATCACGCCGGAGGACTCCGTTATCATGGTATGAATCCTGTTTTATCTCAGTTGTACCACGACGGTTATATGGAGGCTTGCGCCGTGGAGCAGACGGCTGTTTTTGAGGCGGCGGAACAATTTGCAAGAGTAGAGGGTATTCTCCCAGCGCCAGAAAGCAGCCATGCGATTAAGGTAGCCATAGACGAGGCCATGAGATGTAAGGAGACCGGAGAGGAAAAAACAATTTTGTTTGGCCTTACCGGAACCGGTTATTTTGATATGTATGCCTATGAAAAGTTCCATAATGGGAAAATGGAAGATTATATTCCTTCCGACGAGGATTTGCAGAAAGGGCTTGCAGGTATTCCAAAGATGTAAGGGATGATATATATTTGAAG
>CATKYY010000062.1 GCA_949841225.1 uncultured Acetivibrio sp. | reverse complement strand
TTTATTTCATCGGAAAATACTTCCATCTCGCATGGAAGCCCGGTCACTACGTTGCGGCCGCAGATAAACAAGGATTCCTTTTGATCAGTATAAGCAGATACCAGATTTATTTTAACATATTCTGCCGTTTTATCGCCAACAACCAGATTATAGCGTTTCTTTATAAAAGCTTTAATCGCCTCGTCTATGCGGTTCCCGCCTAAAGGCAGGAGCTTGCTTAATACAATACCTCCCAGAGAAAGGATGGAAATTTCTGTTGTATCGGCGCCAATATCTACAGTAAGGATTCCATGGGCGTTGTAAATATCCAGACCCATGCCAAGAGCGGTAGCGATAGGCTTTTCTACCATTCCAATCACTTTGCTTTTCACATTGGAATTTACAATCAGGTCATGGAACGACTTTTTTTCTACTTCTGTAATATCCGTAGGGACTGCGATCAAGAAATCAGATGCTGCTCCAAAAGCAGATTTCTTTCCTATCATCTGTCCGAAAAAATGATTTAAAAGCATCTGCATATGCGCGATTTCAGCAATTACGCCAAGCTTTACCGGAGTAGACACTACAATGTGCTTCGGAGTCTTTTCGCACATTTCATAGGCTTCATCGCCGGCGGCAATTAAATCCTTCTTATTTGCAATGGCAATCACATTTTTTTCGTCTAAAATAATCCCTTCGTCTTTTTTATATATTTTAATCTTACTGGTTCCCAGATCGATACCAAACATCCTTTTTGACATTATAAAAATCCTTTCTCTTTTAAACTGATATACTTATTATCTCCAATTATGATATGATCCATAAGCCGGATTCCTAATAGCTCTCCTGCTTCCTTCAACCGCCTTGTAGCGGCCAAGTCCGCATGGCTCGGCTTTGGATCGCCGCTAGGATGATTATGGAGGAGTATAATAAATACAGCTCTATGCTTTAGTGCCAGGAGAAAAACCTCCCTTGCTTCCAGCGGAGATGAATTGACCGTTCCTTTGAAAATTACAGCTTCCTTTAATATATGGCATTTGGTGTCCATCATAATAAGGACGACCTTTTCCTGAAGGAGATGCCCCATAGAGGCCATATACCGCCTGGCCAAATCTCCGGGATTTTTAAATACGCCGGAATCGGCCGCCGCTGTGGACAAACGCCTGCCAAGCTCGGCCGCCGCCAGAAGCTGAATCGCCTTTACCCTTCCGATTCCCGGTATTTCCATAAGCTCCTGTATCGTTGTATAATGAAGAAACAAAAGCCCTTGTTTATTTTCATCCATGGATAGAAGGTTTCGGGCCACATCAAGAGAGCATTCCCTTTTTGTCCCGGTTTTAATTATGATTGCTAAAAGCTCTGCATCAGACAAAGCCTCGGCCCCAAAACGTTCGCATTTTTCATAGGGCTGCTCCGACAATGGGAATTCCTTTGTGGTCATATGTTGTTTTTCCATGTTTTCTCTGGTCAGAAACTATCCGCCTAAAACTTCACATCACATTTTAACATAAAATGGTAGATTTGTATACCTGTGTTTTCACAACAAACTATGACAAAATTATTAATTTTTCTTCATAAAGCTTTTGCAAAGACATTAAAATCCCAAGCTTTGCATGATACCAGGTAAGGCCGCCCTGAAAATAAACCGCATAGGGAGGCTCGATTGGGGCATCGGCAGAAAGCTCAATGGAGGAGCCCTGAATAAAAGCCCCGGCGGCCATAATAACATCCGAATGATACCCGGGCATCGCCCAAGGCTCCGGCGTTACAAAGCTGTCTACCGGCGCCGCCGCCTGAATCCCCTTACAAAAAGCAATAATCCGCTCTGGAGAACCCAGGGTAACAGCCTGGATAATATCATACCTTGGCTCTGTTCCGTTTGGAATAACAGAAAATCCCAGTTTTTCATAAACATTTGCCGCAAATATTGCTCCTTTTAAAGCCCCTGACACTACCTGCGGCGCCATAAAAAAGCCCTGAAACAACTGGTTATTTAACCCAAGAGTAGCTCCTACTTCCTTTCCAAGACCAGGAGCAGTCAGACGGTAAGCGCAATTTTCTACATACGCCTCTTTCCCGACAATATAACCTCCGATAGGAGCCAAACCGCCTCCCGGATTTTTAATCAGAGAGCCAACGCAAAGGTCCGCTCCCACATCGGTAGGCTCTATGGTTTCTACAAACTCACCATAACAATTATCTACCATACAGATAAGCTCCGGCTTTATGCTCTTTACAAAGGAAATGAGTTCTCCAATCCGTTCTACAGAAAGAGTCGGCCTGGTCTGATACCCCTTAGAACGCTGAATTGTAACCATTTTTGTTCTTTCATTAATAGCATTTCGGATTCCTTCATAATCAAACTCTCCATTTGGCAAAAGATCAACCTGGGCGTAGGTTATGCCATATTCTGCCAAAGAACCCTTCGAGGGCTGAATGCCAATCACTCCCTCCAGAGTATCGTAGGGCTTCCCTACCGGGGATAAAAGCTCGTCTTGCGGACGCAGGTTGGCCGCAAGCGCAGTACTTAACGCGTGGGTACCGCAGGTAAGCTGCGGACGGACTAAAGCAGACTCGCAATGAAAAACAGAGGCGTAAACTGCTTCCAGCGTTTCTCTTCCAATATCGTTATAGCCATAGCCTGTAGTTGCTGCAAAATGAATATCGCTGACCCGGTTATTTTGCATCGCCTGAATCACTTTTAGCTGGTTATACTCCGCAACGCGGTCAATTTCCTCAAACCGGCTTTTCAAGCCGGACAGGACGCCGTCGCAAAAATCTATAACCTCTTTTTCTATGGAAAGTTCCTGGTATATAGTATTTAACGAATCTTTCATTATTAACCTCTTTTCCGCATCTTAAGTTTGAATTTTTTTCTTTTATTCTACCATACTAGGATGCACAGGTACAATACCCTGGGCTTTTAAGCTTATGAGCATAGCATCCAGCAGGCTTTCCTCTGTAGCATAGTTTCTTTTATCCAGCCAGATAACGTTCCGTTCCCGCCGAAACCAGGTAAGCTGACGTTTTGCAAAATGCCTGGTATCCCGTTTTAAAATAGAAACTGCCTCTGAAAGCGTACAGCGTCCCTCCAAATAATCTATGATTTCTTTATAGCCCAATCCCTGCATAGAAGGCATTTCTCTTTTGCAGCCTCTGTTCAAAAGGGCTCTGACCTCTTCTACCAAGCCTTCCTCCAGCATCCTGTCCACCCGTTTGTTAATTCGCTCATAGAGAACTTCGCGATCATCCGTCAATACGAAATAAGCGGCGTTATAAGGACCTTCCTTCTTTCGCTCTCTTTCATTGTGCCGTGAAATAGGCTCTCCCGTCTGATAAAAATATTCCAGAGCGCGGATCACGCGTTTTACATTATTGGGATGGATCGCTTCCGCCGATTTTACGTCTACCCCGCGAAGTCTTTGATGGAGAGCCTCCTCTCCCTGCTCTTTCGCAAACGCCTCCAGCTCCTTACGAACTTCTTTATCTTCTTTATTTTCAGTAAAATCAACGCCATAAAGCACTGCCTGGATATAAAATCCGGTTCCTCCTACCAAAATAGGAATCGCTCCCTTAGCATAAATCTGTTCGATATAGCTCTTCGCCAGAGCACAGAAACGAACGACATTAAAATCCTCTTCTGGAGAAAACTCATCAATCAGATAATGGGGAACGCCTTTTCTTTCCTCTGGCTTTATTTTTGCTGTTCCAATATCCATATACCGATACGCCTGCATGGAATCGGCAGATATGATTTCTCCATTGACGGCTCTTGCCAAGGCGAGAGAAAGCTCCGTTTTCCCTACTGCCGTAGGCCCTGTCAATATAATTAATGGCTGCTTCATCTCAAACTTCCTTTATATGATTCTCTTAAACTTTTTTTCTATTTCCTGTTTCGACATAGCTATAATGACCGGCCTTCCATGAGGGCAGTGGTACGGGTTTTCCAAGGTCATCAGCTCGTCCAAAAGCTCCCGCAGCTCTCTTTCTGAAAGACGATGGTTGCCTTTTACCGCCGCCTTACAAGACATAGATGCTACCTTTTCTGTAATAATTTCCGGGTTCCTCTTCCCATCCTCCTCTACCAGACTGTCAATCAGCTCCAAAAGCAGCTCCCTGGCGGCGATTCCATACAAATCTCCGGGAACTGCCCGGACAGAATATTCCTTTCCGCCAAAATGCTCAATTTCAAAGCCAAAACCGTTTAGATTGTCTAAATGGCGCCGGAGAGCCTCCTCCTCCCGCATAGTAAGGGAAATAATAATCGGCGGCTCTACCATTTGGGACGTCTGCCTTTTTTCCTTTAAAGCCGCCATCATTCGTTCAAACAGCACCTTTTCATGCGCGGCATGCTGGTCCACCAAAAACATTTTATCCCTGTATTCTATAATCCAGTAAGTTTGGAATAGCTGGCCGATAATCCGATGCTCCTTTACCGCTTCCTTTGACAAAAGCCGCTCTTCAAATAAATTTATCTGTACTGGAGGCGAAGGAGGAGCCGTTTCCTCGATAAAAGTTTTCGTTTCCGGGATGCCAAAGGTGTAAGGATGCCGCGGCTCTTCTCTTACCATATCCGGCGGGAAAGAAGGCTTTTCCTCCTTTTTACGGTTCGCCTCAAAAGGCTCTGGAATCGATGGAGTCTTTCCTTTGGCGGCTGGTTTTTCTCTTTTTGACGCCCCAAATTCCGCTTCCTGTATCAGCTCCCGGCGGGAAAGCGCTTCCGAAACCGTATCATAAACAAACTGAAACACTTCCTCCTGACCGCTGATACGGATTTCCATTTTTGCCGGGTGTACGTTAACGTCAATCCGGGACGGCTCTATTTCCAGCACTAAGCTGGTAAAAGGATAACGGTGGGCCATGCTGTAAGGTTTGTAAGCCTCTTCTATCGCCTTATTTAGTACGGCGTTTTTTATATATCTTCCATTGATAAAATAATTCATATAATTCCGGTTTCCTCTGGAAATTACCGGTTTTCCAATGTATCCGCTCAGACGAAGCCCATTTTTCTCTTTCTCCACCTCTAAAAGCTGCCCTGCAATCTCCCTTCCATATACATGATATATAATTTCCTTCCGGTTGGAGCTGCCGGAAGTCTGTAACTTAATCTGGTTATTATTGATAAATTTAAAGGAAATTTCCGGGTGGGAAATTGCCAGCCGTTCTACTAAATCATTTACATAACTGGTTTCTGTTATAGCTGATTTTAGAAATTTCCTTCTGGCCGGGGTATTAAAAAAAAGATTTCTCACTAAAAAAGTAGTGCCGTCGGGACAGCCGATCTCTTCCAACGCCCTTTCCTGGCCGCCGTCGATTACATAGCGGCTTCCTGTCAGCGAAGCCTTTAATTTTGTTACTAATTCCACCTGTGCGACGGCCGCTATACTGGCCAGCGCCTCGCCCCGGAAACCCAGGCTGGATATGTTAATTAAGTCCTCCGCTGAACGGATTTTACTGGTAGAATGTCTTTCAAAAGCAAGGCGTATTTCCTCTTTTGCAATACCGCAGCCGTTATCTGTAATGCGGATAAAGCTGACTCCGCCCTCTTTTATTTCTACAGTAACCGCGCTGGCTCCCGCATCAATAGCATTCTCTACTAGCTCCTTTACTACAGCCGCCGGACGTTCTACTACTTCGCCGGCTGCAATTTTATTAATTGTAGCTTCATCTAAAAGTACAATCGCCATATCTTTGCCAGCTACCACCTTTCTTTTATCTTTGTCTGTAGCTTGTACAGGGTATTCAGCGCATCAATCGGCGTCAGATTTGCAAGGTCCAAATTCCGAAGCTCTAAAATAATGTCCTCTGAGGAGCGCCCGCTTCCCATCGCGTCGAAAATAGACATCTGAAACGCCCCTTCCGGCACGCTAACCGCCGGGGAAACCATAGCTTCTTTCTCCTGCTGGGTAATTGCATTGCTGGAAAGCTCGCCGGCGATTTCTCCGGCTCGCTTTAGCACGCTGGCAGGGACTCCGGCCAGCCTTGCCACCTGGATTCCATAGCTTTTATCTGCGCCGCCCTTTACAATTTTACGGAGAAATACAATATCGTCTCCCTGCTCTTTTACGGCAATACAGTAATTATTTACGCTGTCAAGCTTTCCTTCCAACTGCGTAAGCTCATGATAATGGGTAGCAAACAGCGTTTTCGCTCCTAAAAGCTTTGGATTGCTGATATGCTCTACTACAGCCCAGGCAATAGAAAGCCCGTCGTAGGTGCTGGTGCCGCGTCCGATTTCATCTAAAATAAGCAGGCTGTCGGCCGTAGCGTTCCTTAAAATATTGGCGACCTCCGTCATTTCTACCATAAATGTACTCTGTCCAGAAGCCAGGTCGTCCGAAGCGCCAACCCGGGTAAAAATACGGTCTACAATCCCAATCTCCGCCGCTTTTGCAGGCACAAAGCTCCCGATTTGAGCCATCAGCACAATCAGCGCCGTCTGCCTCATATAGGTAGACTTCCCCGCCATATTCGGTCCGGTAATGATGGAAACCCGGTTGGTCTTATTGTCCAGGTAAGTATCGTTTGCTACAAACAGACCGTTCGCAATCATCTGCTCTACAACCGGATGGCGCCCCTCCTTAATATTGATAACGCCCTTTGTATTAATACAAGGCCTCACAAATCCATTCCTTTCAGCTACCAGAGCCAGAGAAGCCAATACATCCACGCCAGCTACCGCTTTTGCCGTTTTCTGAATCCTTGGGATTTGGTCCGCTATCTTATCTCTTATTTCACAGTAAACATTGTACTCCAGGGTAAACAGCTTATCCTCTGCGCCTAAAATAATATCCTCCAGCTTCTTAAGCTCTTCGCTGGTATACCTCTCTGCATTGGAAAGCGTCTGCTTTCTGACCCAATGGGCCGGCACCAGATTTTGGTAGGAATTTGTTACTTCAAAATAATAGCCGAATACCTTATTGTATTTTACACGCAGGTTTTTAATCCCCGTTGCTTCCTTTTCCTTAGACTCAAGTTCCGACAGCCAGTCCTTTCCCTCTGTTTTCGCTTTTCGCAGAGTATCGATTTCCTCCCGGAAGCCTGTGCGGATCATGCCGCCCTCCCGGATAGAAATGGGCGGCTCCTCTTCGATGGAAGCTTCAATTAACTGGCAAATATCCTCCAATATATCCATATCGCGGTAAATCTCCTGCAATAAAGAAGAAGATAAATTTTTCAGTAAAAAGCTGATATGGGGCAGCATGGAAAGAGAGGTTTTAAAAGCAATCAAATCTCTTGGGTTCGCCGTTTTATAACTGATTTTGCTAATCAAGCGTTCTAAATCGTATACTGGATTTAAATATTCCCGAAGTTCCTCTCTGGTAATCACATTTTTATTCAGCTCTTCAATCGCATCCAAACGTCGCTGGATTTCCTCCCTGTCGATTAACGGCTGTTCCAAAAAGCTTCGGAGCATTCTGGCGCCCATAGCTGTTTTTGTTTTATCCAGCACCCATAAAAGAGAGCCTCTTTTATTTTTTTCCCGCAGGGTTTCCGTAAGCTCCAGGTTTCTTCTTGTAGAGCTGTCCAAAACCATGAAACGGCTGGTCGCGTAAGGAGTCAGCGTCGCTAAATGCACCAGGGCGTTTTTCTGTGTTTCCCGAAGGTACTGCATTACTGCTCCTGCAGCAATCACTCCTATGGTATAATCTCTCAGTCCAAGACCGTCTAAGGAACCGGTTTTAAAATGCTCCTTTAAGCTTTCTATACACAGCGCATCATCAAAATACCACGGCTCCAGCGCAGAAATAGAGATAGACAGGCGGTTTTTTAAATCCTCCAGGTCTATGCCGGAAACATAAAAGGAATCGTTGCAAATAATTTCCGACGGCATAAAACGGTTAATTTCGTCCAAAAGCTTCCGCTCAGTGTCTATCTCTGTAACATAGTAATCTCCTGTTGTAACATCTACTGCTGAAACGCCGTAAGCATTCGTAGTGTATACAATTCCCATAAGATAATTATTCTTTGTTTCATCCAAGGCCTGGGTATTCAGGTTGGTTCCCGGCGTTACAATGCGGATAACCTCCCTTTTTACAAGACCTTTTACGCTCTTAGGGTCTTCTACCTGTTCGCAGATCGCTACCTTATACCCTTTTCCAATTAATTTATTCAGATACCCGTCCACCGCATGATAAGGAATCCCGCACATAGGCGCTCTTTCCTCCATACCGCAGTTTTTGCCGGTCAGAGTAATCTCCAGCTCCCTGGAGCATACCAGGGCGTCCTCAAAAAACATTTCATAAAAATCACCCAGCCGGTAAAATAAAATGCAGTCCTTATATTCCTTTTTCGTTTCCATATATTGCTGCATCATTGGTGTCATCTGCGCCATATTTTTTCGTCCCTCTTTTTCTTTTGTATTTATTCCTCTACCCTGTCCTCCCAAAGCTGATTTCCATCCGCGGCTTCTGTAGCCAGTTTATCGCACCGCTCGTTCTGAGGATGCCCGTCGTGGCCCTTTACCCAAATAAAATTCACTTTATGAGGCTCCTTTGCCGCAAGCAGGCGTTTCCATAAATCTACATTTTTCACCGGTTCATTTTTTCCGCGTTTCCAGCCTTTTTTTATCCAGCCGTCAATCCATTTCTCATTAAAAGCCTTTACCAAATATTGAGAATCCGAATACAATTCTACCTCGCAGGCCTTTGTAAGAGCCTCCAGGCCGATAATAGCCGCCATAAGTTCCATCCGGTTATTTGTTGTTTTTTTATAGCCTCTGGAATACTCCCGTATATGCTCGCAGCCTTTGGAATCGGTATAGCTTAAAATCGTTCCATAGCCCCCGGGCCCGTCTGGATTTCCCCTGGCAGAACCGTCCGTATATATTTTTACAAGCATAAAAATTCTCCTTTTGGATACAATATATTGTATGTATAATAATTTATTATACATGAAAAACGGGGGTTAAATCAACCCCCGCTGTAGAAATGCTAAATTGTTTTTATTTTATAATGCGTCCTACTTTAATCGGCGTACGATAAAATGCATTAGAAATCTTAATTCCGGTTCTTTCGTTGCTGGCATGGATTACCTGGCCGTCGCCAATATACATTGCAACATGGTTAACGCGGCCGTTGCTTCCATAGAAGAATAAATCTCCCGGTTTTGCTTCCGACGACTTGATGCCGCTGAAGTAATTTGCCTGCGCAGAAGAGGTCCTAGGAATCGAATACCCAAAATGCTCGTAAATCCGCATAGTAAAACCAGAACAGTCCGTACCGTTTGTAAGGCTGGTGCCGCCGTAAACATATTTTCCGCCTAAATATTTTTTAGCGAACTCTACCATATCCGCCCGGGTAGAAGAAATGCCTTTTTCCTCATCTTCTTTTACTTCCTTAACAGATACGGCTCTCTCCAGCTTATAGGAAATATCAATATACTCTTTTGCAACAAATACCTTTTCATTGTCCAGAGTAACGCATACCCAATTATCTAAATCTGCCATCATAGCGTCTACATCTACGCCGTTTAATATGTCTTCTCCGTCTTCTTCCTTCTGCAGCTTATCAATAAACTTCTCTACATAGCTTTTGGTAAGCTTTTCTTTCTTGATGTCCATTTCTTCATCAACGCCTACCAAATCATATACTCTGGCGTCTGTACTTGGAAGGCTTCTGACTTTAAGAGTTGTAGTAACTACTGTAGCCATACGGGTAGCAACCTCTTTCGCATACTCTTCCGCCGCTTCATCCGTTACTAAATATTCTGCTTTTACCCAGCCTGTAACTTTACCGGATACAATTTTCGCCCAGCCGTCTTTATTAATCTTATAAATATGGCAGCCTGCATTTTTTGGAAGCTTTCCAATAATTTTTTTGTCCTCGCCAGGTCCCTTCCGAATATTCAGCCAGCTGTCTACCTTGGCAATACCTAATCTGTCATATACTAAATTTAATTTAAATTCTTCTTTTTCTTCCTTCTCTTCCTCTACAGGAGCCGTTTCCTCTACTGTCCTTGGCTGTATCTCGTTTGCCTTTTCTGCGCTATTTTCTGTATTTCCAGCTGCAGTACCTACGGTTTCATTTGCATAATTGCTCAAATTAAGCGTAATGCCTGCTACTTCTGTTCCACTTAAAAGCACAGACGCCCTGGATGGGGCAGATGTTGCTGCAATAACTGTTGCGCCTGCAATTCCAAGGGCTGCCAGCCACTTCCTGTTACGGTTCATCCTAGTTCCTCCTCTTGGATCATTTCTGTTTATCTAAAATAAAAATGATTTGTTACAAAATTGTTAAATATTATTACATGGTTATTATAGCAATGTGGTATATATTTGTCAAGAGCAGGATTCATGAGTTTCTATATTTTGCAAATTAGAGTGTGTTTCAAACACATTTTAACTCTTAAACAACGCATCATAATCATATGTGGTATAAAATTTATAGACTTTGTCCCAATACTTCTGATAATTTTCCCTCGTAAGCCGATGCTCCCCTTTTTTCATCCAAGAAAGCATCTGAGAATTTACATTCTCTCCATAATGTATAACATCTTTATAATTATTCAAATCACAAATCATAGAAAATTCATCAAAAAAAGAGAAAAGATATATATTTTTATAATCTGTCAAAAGCTCGATCGCTCTTTTCTCCAGCTTCAACTGTTTTTCCAGAAGTCCTCTTTGCATCAGCGAATCCCAGCTATAAATACTGTACGGAGTAAAAAATAAATAAAACTGTATCTGCGGATTTTCTTTTGCCAATGAAATAACATTTTGCTCCAGATTTTCTTCTAAAAGTCTATAATCTTCCTCTGTTATTTCAATCTGATTTTCCTCCTTATCTGGTCTTGTATACGTTGCAGCCACCGCTTCCTTGCCAAAAGAGTATACCTTCATCCAATTTGCATACTCGTCAAACGAAGTAGTTTTCTGTCCAGAATGAGAATAGGCAAGAGCATACAAAGTAGCATCAAATAAAACTTCTTTATTTAAAATATATTGTGTATCATTGAAAATTTTATTATCATACAAATACGTTGGAAGAATCGCATCGCTTCTCATAACGTCTTTTTCCACCGCCAAAGACCCGTAATCAAGGCCGCGGATAATATAGCGTATAGAAGGATTCGCCTTCACTGCCCGCTCTAAATTTTCATTAATTTCCCTGTAGGAACCTCCAGAAAACGGCGTCTTAACAGATGTAGCTCCAAAAAGTGCATCAAATTCCGAAGTTTTAAAATTTTCCGTCATAGAGGTTCCGGTTATTATTGCATCATAAGTAAAATGCTTTACAATTCCATCATTTTGATACCTTTAATTATTCAAAGGATATTCCAGCCAGCTAAGAGGCTTATGATAATGAAAATAAGGGTCTACTATTACCGTAATTCCCGCTGCGCCAATAAGCATGAAAAAAGCTAAAAATAACGTTGTCAGCGCCCATTTTTTACTTAACTCCATAACGACCTCCTAAAAATTAAAATATAAAAATACACTGATTCCAGAAAATGAAAAAATACACCAAACCAACAGCACAGATATAAAAAACGATTTTGTGAAAGTCGGCTGAAAGCTTTGCAGCTTTTCATAAGCGTTTCCTGTACCAAGAATCAGGAGGAAGGCCATTATAAAAAATCCTATCAGGAAAAAATGAGGATATACCGTAAGGACCGGAAATCCAGGAATATGGTTTAATACAAAAGCAATCTCCGTCAACCGGAAGCAACGGGTAATTTCACCTTGTATCGGCTGAAAATTGAAAAGAAGTATCCGGTTTAAAAACTGGGCCGCTTCCCGTAAACTATCCGCCCGGAAAAGAACCCAGGTTATATTTAAAAACGAAAAAGTAACCGTCCACCCCAAGGCCGGATGCAGCTCATGAAAAAATCTTTTCCATTGTCTTGTTATAACAGAAAAAGCTCCATGGCAGATTCCCCACAAAATAAATGTATAGTCCGCCCCATGCCACAATCCGCTTACTAAAAACACTATCAACACATTGATATACGTTCTGACCCTGCCTTTTTTACCCCCCCCAGGGGAAAATACAAATATTTTGTAAGAAACCTTGTCAGAGTTATATGCCAGCGTTTCCAAAATTCTGTTATTGTCAGCGCCTTGTATGGCGAATTAAAGTTTATCGGTAAGTCAATATTTAGCATCTTTCCAATCCCAAGAGCCATATCGCAATATCCGCTGAAATCAAAATAAATCTGTATAGTATAAGAAAGCATTACGATTACCGCATTTGTCGTATCTAATATATCGATATGGGAAAATCCCCAGTTAGCAGCATTTCCAAATGTGTCTGCCAGCAATACCTTTTTTCCCAGGCCCAAAGTAAAAATATAGATTCCTTTTGCAAAATTATCCCAGCAAAATCTTTTTTTCCCTTTATCTAACAACTGAGGAATCAGCTCGTCATAGGTTACAATAGGTCCGGCAATCAGCTGAGGAAAAAACGTAACAAATAAAGCATATTCTAAAAAGCTATACTTCCCAATCTCTCCTCTGTAAGCATCCACAAGAAAAGAAATCTGCTGAAAGGTAAAAAAGCTAATTCCCAAAGGAAGCAACAGGTTCTTTAATGTAATATCTGTCTTAAAAATAAGATTTATATTCTCAACAAAGAAATCGTAATACTTAAAATAAAACAAAATTCCAATATTAAAAGTCACTGCCGCTCCTAAAAGCAGCTTTTTTGTTCTTCTTGCTTTTTTCAAAATAATATAACAAAAATAATTAAAGAAAATACTGGTTAGGATAATACTCAGATACTTTACATTAAAATATCCGTAAAACCAAAGAGACATCCCCAGTAAAAAAGCAAGTCCCATTTTTATCTTTCCAAAATGATTCCATGCAAAATATCCTGCAATACAAATCGGAAGAAAAATTAAAAT
>CATKYY010000061.1 GCA_949841225.1 uncultured Acetivibrio sp. | reverse complement strand
AAGAAATTTTCTGAAAATTTATCATTTTGTCTTTATTTGTGCGTAATATTATGCACAATACAACCTTATTTTGCAGATTCTTTTAAGGCAACTTTTTGTTTCATAAAATTATTTCTTTTTTATACCTGTTAATTTTGCACAATTATATACATTATTTTTTATGCATATCTTACAAAATTTTTCTTTCCTTCCTGTCGCGACTCCATTTTATCATAGATGCTATTCTTCGACACAAAGCCCTTCTGGGGAAACTGCCTGCCTATTCGTAATAAATATCCTTATCCCTAAACTCCGTTTTTATTACTATATATGGGTAACTTGCCTTCTGAGATACTTTTTCCTCTTTATCCGGCCCCATAAGGTTTGTCTCAAAATAAATAGCCTCCGGCGTTTCCTCCAGCCTTTCCACAATAATACTGTAGCCTCCGGTTGGCTGTTCCCCATATCCGGCTGTCAGATACAGCTCCTCCCCGGTAGCAAAGCTAATCTGGAAATCCTTCTCCTTTTTTTCTTCAATCAATTCCTTCAGCTCTTCTGGTATTTCCAATTCCTCTACTACCGTATAATCCAGCTTCTGCGCCTTCGCCTCTTCCTGCTTTTTTACACTGCAGCCGCCAAGGGAAAGCATACACGCAAACAAAAGCCCTGCCGCGGCAGTCTTCCATAAAAAATTCCCCACTTGCCACATATGCCGCTCCTTCATTTATTTCACTGCATTTTATGAAGGAGCGGCATATTTTATGATTTTCTTTTTATATTAGATAAGCTCATTTACCATGGCCTCAATCCCTTTCATAAATGCAGCTGATTTTTCATCTGCATCCTCTAAAGAGCTGCCTACAATGCCAAAGTAAAATTTAATTTTCGGTTCTGTGCCGGAAGGCCTTACGCAAAGCCAAGCATTATTTTCCAATTCGTAGTAAAGTACGTTGGAAGCCGGAAGTCCGGTAGATGATACGTCTCCGCTTGCCATATCCTTAACTGTGCCAAGCTTATAATCCCTTGCGGCCAGTACCTTATAGCCGCAAACCTCTTCCGGTGTTTTTTCCCTTAACGTGTTCATGATATTCTGAATCTTCTGGAGACCCTCAATGCCGCTTAAACCGATAGCCTTTACGCCTTCCTTATAATAGCCGTAACGCTCGTACATCTCAAGCATAGCATCCCACAGAGTCATATTCTTTGTTTTATAGTATGCAGCCGCCTCGCAAAGAGCTGTCGTTGCCACAACCGCATCCTTATCCCTTGCATGGGTTCCAATCAGACAGCCGTAGCTTTCCTCAAAGCCGAAAAGATATTCTCCCTCGCCCTTTGTCTCAAAGCCCAGAATCTGCTGGCCAATAAATTTAAACCCGGTCAGTACCTCAATCAGGCGAATACCGTAATATTTAGCAATAGCCGCCGCCATATTAGAAGTAACAATCGTCTTAATCAACGCTCCGTCCTTTGGAAGGCTGCCATTCACAGCCTTCTTTTGGCCAATCACATAATCTGCCAAAAGACTGCCGGACATATTTCCCGTCAATGCAATATATTCTCCGCTCTTTGTATCCTTTACATACACGCCAAGACGGTCTGCATCTGGATCTGTTGCCAGCACCAGGTCTGCGTCCTTTTCCTTCGCAAGCTTTAATGCCAGCTCAAAAGCCTCTTCTGCTTCCGGGTTTGGATAGCTTACCGTTGGAAATTCACCGTCTGGAAGCTCCTGCTCTGGAACTACATACACATGCTCGAAGCCCATTTCCTTTAACATCCGCCGTACTGGAATATTTCCTGTTCCATGAAGCGGCGTATACACTATTTTCAGATTTCCGCGCTCCGCCTCAATGCTGTCCCAGTGAATCACCTGCTTTTTCAGTTCCTCAATATAGCTGTCGTCAATCTCCTGTCCGATTACCTGATACAATCCCTCTGCCTTTGCTGCTTCTTTCTCCATGGTTTTTACCGTATTATAGTCGGTAACTGCCTTTACCTCATCCATAATACCGCTGTCATGAGGCGGAGTAATCTGGGCGCCGTCCTCCCAATATACCTTATAGCCATTGTATTCCGGCGGATTATGGCTGGCTGTAATATTAATTCCGGCTACGCAACCCAGCTTCCTTACCGCATAGGAAAGCTCAGGCGTCGGTCTCAGGCTTTCAAAAACATAAGCCTTAATTCCATTTGCAGCCAGGCAAAGAGCAGCCTCATCTGCAAACTCTGGAGACATCCGGCGGGAGTCGTAAGCAATGGCTACGCCCTGAGCCTCTTTTCCCTGCTTCCTGATATAATTAGCAAGCCCCTGGGTTGCTTTTCTGACCGTATAAATATTCATACGGTTGGTACCGGCTCCAATAATGCCGCGAAGACCTGCCGTTCCAAACTCCAGATCTGCATAGAAACGCTCTTTAATCTCGTTTTCATCTGCTGCAATACCCCTTAATTCTTCCTTTGTGGCCTCATCAAAATACGGATTTGCAAGCCACTCGTCATACATTTTTTTGTAATCCATTGTTTTATCCTCCATTTAATTATTTTTCTTCTTTTTTCACCATATCTGGGAAATTCAACGTAATATCATTCGCATCGTCTAAAATTTCACAGCTATAGCTCCTGGTCAGATAGCCGGCCTGGCTAAAGGTAACGACATGGTCCCCAATCTCCTTGGCAAACGTTACCGGAACCGTTCCCTTATATGCTCCATTCCAATAAACCTTTGCCCCTGCAGGGGAAGAAATCGTAATAGAATGGTCCTCATCAACTAACGTTGTACCTACGCCGCCAGCTGTATTATTTTCTGAATTCGTATCCTCTTTATCCTTATCCGTTTTTGAGCTGTCCTCTTCTGGATTTTTATTGTTTGAGCTGTTTTCTCCATCGCTGCCAGCTCCTCCTGCGTTTCCAGGCTCGGTATTATCGGATTCGGAAGGCGTAATTTGGGTTCCATCTGTAGTCCCGGAAGTATCTGCTCCATCTATGGAAAGGCTAACGCAAATAACCGGCGATTTTTCTTCTATTGTAAGAGTTCCCAGGAAAGAAGCATATCCCTCTAACTCTACCCGAATCTGATAATCCCCGTAATTCAGCTTTACCTTTTTGCTGTAATCCGTCTCTACGCCATTAATATATAGCTTGGCGCCTTCCGGGTCTATCATAAAGACTGCCCTGCCAACCCTTTCTTCATCTGCGTGGAAGCCTGACATATCAAGAACATACTCCTCATTTCTTCCAATGGTCACTTGCTTTTCTCCGGCAAGCTCGCCCTTTTCCATTTTTACCTTGTAGGTGCCCTCTCTGGCTGCAATAAGCATGTCCTCCACTACGGGCAGGATAATCCCATAGCCCACCTCTATTGTGCCGCCTAAAAATGCTTTGTAATTAGCAAGACGAATATAACCATGCCCCTTTGTTATAATAACCGAATATACTCTGCTGCCGACGCCCTTCATCAAAAGCTCGTCCCTGGCATGAATATCAATCAGACCCAGCTCTTCTCCGGCTCCCGTAACAAACAAATCCTTCTCATAATGATACAGCTGCTCAGCAATGGTTACCTGCTGCTTTGTCATGTCAAATTGAAAACGGTCGATTCCGCTGTACTCCCAGGCGTCCTTGCTTACCTCAATTTTTGTCAGCTTATAACTGGACTGATAATAATAAGCCTCCACCAGTTCCCCGGCAGGAAGGGAGCCCATTGTCCTTTCTTTGCCATACCTGTCAATCACCCGCGTACCGCCGGTATAAGCAAAGGTTCTGTCAATCCCGGCCTCTGTATCATATACTGTCACATTGCCTTCTATCTCATCAACAGCCTTTAAAACTCCAAAAGTGACCGTATCATAGCCTTTCTTTGCTTCCGTTTCTGTTTTCACAGGATTGCTGTGCGCAACCGGCGGTTTTCTGGTCTTTTTCACAGTGCTTCCAGCATAAACCGCAGCCACACAAATAATAACGGCGGCCATCGCCCCTAAAAACCACCAGCCTCTTCCTTTATTGGACATAATTTCCTCATTTCCTTTTCCTTTGGTGCAGGGACTCTGCGTTACTGACAGGTCCCTGCAAATATTATACCTTATTTTTTCCTAAAAGGAAAGAGAAAAGACTTCCTTTAAAAATATCCTTTTCTTACCCTCCATTTCTCTTACCGCTTCCAGCTTTTCTATATTCTTTACTGCAATCCAGGATTTCTTATTATTAAAATAGTGGTTCAATATTTTCCAGTATTTTTCCGGGTAAGACAATAAAATCGCCAGAAGCTCCCACTGACTCTGCTCCAAATAATTGCGTTTGTTGTATTCTTGTATCATCTTCTCCCCAACAGCCAGTTTCCATTCATTTTTTTCCATGGCCTTCCGCATAAAATAATATAAATCCATTATCTGGAGGCCAACGCCTCCCTTATCAAAATTCAAGGTTGCTATTCCCCGGCTGGTAAATAAAATATTGTGGTAGGTGTAGGCTCCATGTACCAGAGTTCCCTTCTTTCTTCCTTCTTTTAGAAGCTCCTCCAAAGGAAATTTCTGAATAGCCTCCAAAGCCCTTTCTGCCTGTTCAAAAAAGGCAGAAAACGAGTTCAAAATACTAATTTCAAATTCGTTTTTCTGCTTTTTTCCCCGAATATAAGAATAAACCCTTTTCAACTCCCGCGTATGCTTTTTCATCATCTCCTCCAGGAGAAAGGCTTCGTTATAATCAGGCGAACCAGCAATTTCCGTATTTTCCAAAATCCGGTGAATCTGGGCTAAATTAGCCGCCGCTTCTAAAAGCGTTTCCTTATCTCGTACATTGCACTCTTCTCCCTTATACCATTCCTTCAAAAGATACCTCTCCCCTGCGCCGTCCTCTGTAACCAGGAGGTTTTCCTGGTTGCGGATCGGCTGGTCTACATTGGGATAACCGCTGGCAATTAAAAAATCTGTTACCTTTTCTTCATATTCCAGCCGTCGCTCACTTCCCTCCGCTCTTTTCAAGAGGTAGTAGGAACGGCCTGCTTCTATCAAAAAACCGCTTCGCACACGGCTTAAGCTATGTACCTTTATATCATATCTGCTTAAGACATCGTCAAATCGCTCTTCCAACAAAAAAACCTCCCGCTCATAATATTTCACTTTAAATATTATGAACAGGAAGCCCTTTTCATTCCTTAACACTACAGCGAATATTTTAAAATTTAAATCAGGGACGCGTTTTAACGGGAAACGTAGCTATGCTCTACCGTTATCACACATTGATAACGTTTATCCTTTTCAGACATCTCCTTGCGTACTCTCTTTTCCAGACTCTGCTGCTGTTCCAGACTGTAGCTATGAGGCACTACCATATCAAATATCAGATTAATACGGTTTTCCCCATTTACCATACGAAAATCATGGATGGACGCCTCCTTATCAATTCCCTGTACCAAATCATTAATCTCTTTTTTCAGCCTTATAACCCGTTCATCATTCGCCTCAATAGGATCCATATGGATAACCAGAAAAATATCCAGCTTTTTCAAGGCCTCATGCTCAATTCTATCTATCACCTCATGAACCTCTACAATATCTGCATCCTTGGAAATCTCCGCGTGGATAGTAGCCATTGTATGAGACGGGCCGTAATTATGTACGATCAAATCATGCGTGCCCAGTATCCCTTCATAGCCTTCTACAAAGCCGGAAATTTTTTTATAGGTTTCCGGGGTAGCTGCCTCCCCCAGAAGCGGCTCCAGCGTATCTTTGGCAATATTAAAACCTGCGTAAAGCACAAAGATAGATACAACAAATCCCATATAGCCGTCTATCTTCCATTTTGTAATATGGCCAATGACAACAGATATGACCGTAGCAGAAGTAATCAGTACATCGCCGAAGGAATCGGCGGCGGTTGCTTTCATTACATTAGAATTAATCCTCTCCCCCAGCTTCTGATTAAACCTGCCCAGCCATACCTTTAAAAGAATGGATATAGCTAAAATACCTATTGTTATCCAACTGCTTTGAATCAAAGAAGGGTGAAGGATTTTATCAACTGCGCTTTTCATACAGGAAAGCCCTACCTGCAGCACCAAAAAAGCCACTACCAGAGCGGAAATATATTCATACCTTCCATGCCCGAAAGGATGCTCCTTATCCGCCGGCCGGTTCGCCAGCTTTACCCCTGCAAAGCTTATAATGCTGGAGGCCGCATCCGATAAATTGTTAAAGGCATCCGCCATTACTGAAATACTGTTTATCAAAAGCCCTATCGCTATCTTTATCCCAAATAAAATAATATTACAGATAACTCCTACAATGCTGGAAAGAATTCCATAATCCGTCCGCACTTGCTGGTTTTCTATATTTTGATAATTCTTCACAAAGGTTTTTACTAATAACTCAGTCATTTCCTTTCTGCCCCTTTTCATACTCCCGCGCAAGCTCCAGAAGTATTTCTTTTTCATTGTTTTCCGGTTCCTGCAATACCTGCCCCAAAAGCCACTCTAAAATCTCTCCTATCCCTTTTCCAGGAAGAAAACCATTTTCCAGTAAATCCCTGCCATTTACCGCAAGCTCCTTTAAGCTTAAACACTGCCTGGCTCTTTGAACCTCCCGGTACGTCTCCTCGGCCTTAGACAAACGCGTAAGCTTCTCTTCCCAGGTTTTCGGGTTCTGCCCCAAAATATCCGCTCTCTGTAAAATGAAAAGATAATCCATTAAATCCGTACCGATTTTATTCGCCGCTCTTCTGACCGCCCGCTGGTTTTCGCCAAACCGGTAATCATGCCACGTTATCAGTCTGGTTACCATGTCAATGGTATAATTATCAAATCTCAGACGCTGCAAAATATCCTTCGCCAGACGGCTCCCTATTTCCTCGTGGCCATAAAAATGATCAATGCCTTCCTCATCCTGGGTTTTTGCCCCAGGCTTACCAGAGTCATGAAGGAAAACAGCCCAGCAAAGAATAGAATATTTCTTTCCATCCTTTATTTCCTCTTTTTGCTGCCGCAAGCTTCCCACTGCCTCTAACGCTTTTATCGTATGCCTGGCCACACTATATACATGATGCGGGTTTTGCTGCTTCGTTTCCACCATGGCATCCCACTCTGGCAGGATATTTTTTGTTATCCCTGTTTCATAAGCCTCCATAAGAAGCCCCGGATTCCCAGAGGTTATAAGCTTATCCAGCTCCACCCGTATCCTCTCTGCGCTGATATTTTTAAGAGCCTTCGAGCTTTCACAAATAGCTTTTTTAGTAGCCTGATGGATAGAAAATCCCAACTGTCCGGCAAACCGCACTGCCCGGAGCATCCGCAGGGCGTCCTCCTCAAACCGTTCCTTCGCCTCCCCCACGCAGCGAATCAGCTTTCTGTCCATATCGCCTATACCGTCAAAAACATCCACAAGTCCGGTTTCCGGGCTATAGGCCATAGCGTTAATTGTAAAATCACGCCTCTTTAAATCCTCTACTAAATTCGTTGTAAATTCCACGCTTTTTGGATGGCGGTTATCCTCATATTCCCCATCAATCCGATAGGTTGTCACCTCAAAGCCTTCCTTATCCAGCATTACGGTAACCGTTCCATGCTGGATTCCGGTATCTATCGTCCTTTTAAATAGCTCCTTTACCTCCTCCGGCCGGGCAGAGGTAGTGATGTCCCAATCGCCTGGAATCCTTCCCAAAATGGTATCCCGGACGCAGCCGCCGACAGCATAGGCCTCAAACCCATGCTCTGTCAGTATAGAAATCACATATGACACCTTTTCTGGAAGCTCCATCACCATCTCATTCCCGCCTTTCCCTCTTATCTTAATACGCTTTTCCCCAGTACACCATGGCTTTTGCCGGTTTTCCACAGCATACGCAGGTATCTGTAATATGCTCCTGCTCAAATGGCATACACCGGGAGGTCGCTGTTGTTTCTTCCTTTATTTTATTTTCACAAGCCTCGTCGCCGCACCACATAGCTTTCACAAAGCCCGGTTTTTCGCTGATAATCTTTTTAAACTCTTCATAATTTGCCGCCACATAGGTATGAGAATCCCTATGCTCTCTGGCCCTTTCCAGCATTTCCTTCTGCATGGCAGCCAGCACCTCAGAAAGTTTCTCATTTACCTCATTTAAAGATACCACTGTTTTTTCCCTAGTGTCCCGTCTTACAATCACACACTGGCCTGCCTCTATATCCTTTGGCCCCAGTTCAATACGAACCGGAATTCCCCGCACTTCCTGCTCGCTAAACTTCCAGCCTGGGCTCTTATCAGAATCGTCTACCTTTACCCGGAAATTAGAAGCCAGCGTATCCTTTAACTCCCTGGCTTTCTCCAAAACGCCTTCCTTTCTCTGCATAATTGGAATCACCATAACCTGTACCGGAGCAATTCTTGGCGGCAGCACAAGACCGGAATCATCGCCATGAGCCATAATAATCGCCCCAATCAGACGCGTTGACATGCCCCAGGAAGTTTGATGCACATATTTTAAAGTATTGTCCTTATCTGTGTATTGAATACCAAAAGCTTTTGCAAAGCCGTCGCCAAAATTGTGGCTTGTACCAGACTGTAAAGCCTTCCCATCATGCATCAGGGCTTCGATTGTATAAGTAGCCTCCGCCCCGGCAAACTTCTCCTTATCCGTCTTTCTTCCCCGTATTACAGGCATTGCCAAAACCTCTTCGCAAAAATCAGCGTATACATTCAGCATAAGCTCTGTACGCTCCTCTGCCTCCTTCGCCGTAGCATGGGCCGTATGCCCCTCCTGCCACAAAAACTCTCTGGAACGTAAAAAAGGCCTGGTTTCTTTTTCCCAGCGCACCACCGAACACCATTGATTATAGCACTTTGGCAGGTCGCGGTAGGACTGTATGTCATTTGCATAAAAATCGCAGAATAAAGTCTCAGAAGTAGGACGAACGCATAGCCTTTCCTGCAATGGATTTAAGCCTCCGTGGGTCACCCAGGCTACCTCCGGCGCAAAGCCCTCCACATGATCTTTTTCCTTTTCCAAAAGACTTTCTGGAATAAACATCGGCATATATACATTTTCTACGCCGGTTTCTTTAAAACGTTTGTCCAGCTCCTTTTGGATATTCTCCCAAATAGCGTACCCGGCCGGTTTAATCACCATACATCCCTTTACGCTGGAATAATCAATCAGCTCTGCCTTTTTCACTACGTCTGTGTACCATTGGGCAAAATCTTCTTCCATAGAAGTAATCGCCTCTACCAGCTTCTTTTCTTGTGCCATAAAACATCCTCCTTTTTTCTTTTATCTAGCTTATCATAGAGCGCGTTTCAAGCACGCTCTGACAGGAGGCCAAAGAACAAAGAATCCTGCTTTGCAGGATTCTCCGCCTGCGGCGGGTCGCTTTAGCGGCATATTTCTTTTTCGCCGCAGTGCGATAATTGTTTTTTATTTTATAGGGAATTCCTTCGGATTCCCTATAAAATAAAAAACGGCCCCCCTGTAGCAAGGGACCGAAATCCGGCGGTACCACCCTTATTAACTGCCCAGGCAAAACGTCCTTCGCCCTGCAGCTCTCCTTTAAAATCTCTCGGAAAACGAGGATTCCTGCATACGTTAACGCCGTACTTACGCTGTATTTTCATACAGGGCTCCAAGGCAGGTTCCAGCAAGCTCCTGTAAGAATGTTCCACCCTTCATTCTCTCTCTGCAACAGGCGCACAAGCTGTACTATCCCTTTTCATCACCTTATCTTATCGTTGATTTTAAGGGATTTTTTTAATGTTGTCAAGTAAGAGAATAAATATTTTGTGACAATTGTCATACCATTTTCCTAGCAAATGTAACTAGGCTTTTCTTTGGCTCCTTACTATAATAAAACCATAAAATAAATCAGGAGGTAATCATATGCGTTCACGTTTATCCAACTTTCTGTGGGGCCTGTTTTTTATCTTAATTGGACTTGGCTTTGCAGGCAACGCTTTCAATTTATGGGATTTCAATCTGTTTTTCCCAGGCTGGTGGACATTTTTTATTATTATTCCATGCGGCATTTCTATTATACAAAACGGATTCCAGACAGGCACCAGCATCGGACTTGCCATTGGCCTTATGCTTCTTATGTCCCGCCAGGGCTTCTTTAACATGAGGCTGACAGGCCAGCTAATCATTCCGGTCATTTTAATTATCATAGGACTTGGCATTATGTTCGCCAACACCTTTCCAGGCAACACGCCCAAGGGCGGCCACTTCGGCCCCGACGGACAAGGAACTCAAAGCAATTACACAAGCGGCGCAGAAAACTGGGAAAACAGCACTCACGCAGACGGAAGCAGCGTCTACACATCCACCTTTGCTTCCCAAAATATAAACTTTGACAATGAAATTTTCCAGGGCGCGACTGCCAACGCCTATTTTGGGGCAACCGCTTTTCACCTGGAAAATGCTATTATCAATGAAAACGTAACTATTTACTGTAATGCGACCTTTGGTGGTATTGAAATTTTTCTTCCCAATTATGTAAATATAAAAATAAGCAGCACTCCTGTTTTCGGCGGCGTCACAAACCGCAGACGCTATACTGCCAGCCCTGACGCCCCTACTGTTTTTATAAACGCAACCTGTATGTTTGGAGGTGTTGAGATAAAATGAATTCCCGGCAAAAATTTATAAAATACCTGGCGACAGCCCTTGCCGTTTTATTAATTACCGCTATTATTGGAGGCATAGTCGGCGGCGTTATGTTCCTGACCGGCGTAATTCCTTCCGGCCGCCGCAATAAAACCCCTAACTCCAATATCGCCTTGGATGATGATTATGAGGACGATGACGACGATGACGACAGCAATTTCCTGCAACGTTTCGTTGAAGGCATTGTCGATACTGCCGTATCCGGTCCCAATGGCGATATAACCGTTTCTGATGAATATGGCGGAAGAAAAAAGCTCTCCGCAGAGGACTTTTCTTCCAGAAGCTATAATTTCCAGAACATTGAAAACATGGAAATCGATGCCTCCGTTTATTCGGTTCATATTCAAAAAGGCTCTGTTAGCGACGTTCAGGTAGAGCTGACTAATGTTTACAATGCGTACATCGTAGAGCAGGATGGAAATACCCTGCAAATGGAAGAACCCTACACCTTTAAAAATTTCAGTTTTAACAGACTTTTTGATATGTTAGACGGTTTCGGTAAGAAAAAAGAGGCTTCTATTCGTATCACAGTCCCAGAGGACTTTGTCGCCAGTGAAATAGAAATCGACGGCGGCGTTGGTAATATTAATATAGAAGATTTAACAACGGACCATCTGGATATTGACGCCGGCGTCGGCAATGTTAAAGGTTCCCGTATCACTGCTAATTCTGTTGATTTAGACGGAGGCACCGGCAACATCAAGTTTACTTCTTCTACCTTTGGCGATACGGATATTGATTCTGGCGTGGGTAATGTTATTTTCAATGGCACTATCCATGGAGAAGCCGCTATTGATTGCGGCGTAGGAAATACTGAGCTTTCTCTCTCTGATTTCAGGAGCAACTACTGCCTTTCTCTGGAAAAGGGCCTGGGCTCCATAACTTTAAATGGAAAAAAAGTAAAATTTAACGATACTTATACAGAAAACTCAGGCGCTCCATATTATCTGGAAATCAAAGGCGGCGTTGGCAACATTACCATAGACTTTGCAGACTAGCTTTGATAATTATTAAGGCGACAGGCCCCAGGATAAACCCAAAAATACCAAATAATTGCAATCCGGCATACATGGCAATTATGGTAAAAATAGGCTTTATTCCAATCCTGTCGCCTAATATTTTACTTTCTATCATCTGACGTACTACCTGGCATATTACAAATATAGTAACAAGCACCGCTCCCTGGAAAAGCTGTCCATTTAATACTTTAATAATACCCCATGGTATCAGTACAACCCCGCTTCCAATCGCGGGAAAAGCATCCAACACGGCAATTCCACCACCAATCAGAAGACTATAGGGATTCCCAATTAAAAATATTCCTATGCTGCATATCAGCGTAATCAAGCCCATAATTACAAGCTGGGCCTTCCCATAAGCCAATCCTGTCTCTGAAAGCTTCCTTAACACGCTTCTTCCCTTTTGATACCATAAGGACTCCTCCCATATAATTTTTAAATCCTCGCTATCCTTCACAATTAGAAAAGCCCCTAAAAATACCAAAAACAAAATCCACAAAGCAGAAAAAAGCTTCCCTACGCCAAATACTGTTTGCCTGGAGATTTCTGGAAGCATCTTTGTCTGTACCATCTTACTGGCATTCTCCATTCCATTTTGCACCAGCTCCATAGCCGCCCCTTCCCTCAGCCGAAACAGGTTATCATAGTAGCAGCAAATCTTCTCCGCCTGGGTCTCAACCAGTTGCCGGTAAATCGGGAAATTCTGTATCAGCTTTCCCAACTGAAAAACAGCAAGCCTTCCAATTCCCAAAACAAAAAGCCCTAAAGCTGCTACTACCGCCCCAATTAAAATAGTTCCTCCCACTCCTTTCGATATATGCAGCTTCTTTTTAAAAAAAGTAACCGCCGGAAGCAGCGTCCACGCAATCAGCCAGGAAAATAAAAAAGGACTTACCAAAGGCAGCAGATACTTTATCCCCAAATAAACTGCTGCCGTAATTCCTATTAACATTCCAATTTCTTGATATTCTCTTTTTTCCATGCAACCACTCCGATACCTTTATTATCTCCTTAGACTTAGTATTCTCTGGCTGCCTGCTTATTATTTATATTCCTACGATTTAAATTTTTCCAATCACAGATGAAAATTCGCTAAATGGAAGCTCTGGCCTCCTTCTGAAGCTGCTGTTCGAGCTCTTGGTATATTTTGAACACATCAGGGAAAATCACTCTTGCGCCACGTTTCGCTATAGCCAAAACATTACGGGCATTTCTTTCCACGTCAGCAGCTACCCTATTATCAATTCGAATGGGGCATTTATTTTTGTCGATGTATGCAGTCAAATATTTGCTTGTTGCAGGACACATATTCTGGATTAAAAATGCTGTATTTC
>CATKYY010000060.1 GCA_949841225.1 uncultured Acetivibrio sp. | reverse complement strand
GCGATGCCCTGGAAAATCACAGATATAAGCCCCGCCGCTTCCAGTACCAGGCTATACACAAAAAACGCCCCCATTCTTTAAATAATGCAGATATGCCTTTACAAAAGCGCGGTACTTTTCCTTCGCCAGATAAACCGTAGCCCCATTTTTCAAACTTATACTTTCTCCATTATACTCCGTAATATAGGCCATATTTACGAGGTATCCCCGGTGGCACCGGTAAAAGCTACCGCCCAGTTCCCTTTCCAGCTCGTTCATCGTAATATAGACCTCCAGAGAAGCTTCCGCTAAATGGATTTCCGCCTTTCTTCTCCGGCTTTCCACATATAAAATATCATCTTTATTTATAGTAAAGCTCCGGTTTTTCGTTTTCACAAGCAGCTTTTTATATTCCTTTTCCCGCTGCTTCTTCCTTTCCGAAGCGGCCCGGCCAAATACCTCCCAAAATTTTTTCTCCTCAATAGGCTTTAACAAATAATGGAAAGCCGCCACCTCAAAAGCTTCAAATACATATTCCTTTATCGCCGTAATAAAAATCAGGATTCCATCCTGCCTATTTTCTCTTATCTTTCTGGCAGTGTCCATCCCGTTCATACCGCCTAACTTTATATCCAGAAAAATCACATCAAACCTCTGCTTTGCAAAAAGCAGCTCCTCGCCGGACGCATAATCCTCTATCAGGCAGCCGGGCCTTTGCTTCTCCACCAGTCTCCTTATCTGCTGCCGGATTATTTTTTCATCATCACATATAGCAATTCTCAAACCTTAGCCTCCTTATATACAGCGCTCTTTAACGCTACGGCCTAAACCGCCTGTTATTTATATCGGCAATCCTGTTTCCGTTCCTTCCCCAAATGTCGCCAAACCGGTTTTTCCTGTTACGAATTAAAAAAACAAAGAATCCTGCTTGGCAGGATTCTTTGTCTGCGGCGGGTCGCTTTAGCGGCATATTTCTTTTCCGCCGCAGTGCGATAATTGTTTTTTATTTTATAGGGAATCCGAAGGAATTTCTTATAAAATAAAAATAGCTGTGGAAAAGCCGGAAGCATACTTCCAGTTTTTCCACAGCCGCTTATTTCCTGCTGCTTTTTTCTATTTGCACCTGCTGCATCCGTTTCCGGTCCAGGTGATAATACCGCATAGCAAAAACAGAGCAAAACCATCCTGCCGCCGGAATAACGCAATACAAAAAAAGAGTCGTATAACGAATCGTATCCGTTATCTCATCAGATACCTGCGGCAGCCTCTGGCCAAATCCTGCCGCCGCCAGGGCAATCCCCACAAAGGCGGTCCCTAAAGCTGCAAACAGCTTATCCACAAAGGAAAACAACGCTCCCATAAGGCCTGGCACATATTTTCCGCTCCGGCACACTTCGTAATCCGTACAGTCGGCAATCATAGGAACTACCATATTATTGGTAATCGACTTACAACCATTTAAAAGCACAAATAACCAAAAGAATCCCCAGGTAACGCCGTTCCAGCCTTTCAGTCCAAAATGAATCCTGTTTATATCCCCGCGGAGTAAAAAAACAAGCATAGCCGTCTGCAATACAATGGCCGCCCAGGTACACAAAACAAAGGATTTCTTCTGTCCAAACTTCTGCGCGACCCAAATACCTCCGGTAACTACAAAGAGCGTCGGCACAGCCGTAATTACACCGATTAGGCCTGCAATAGAATAATCCTCCATCATAATGCCAAAAAGCATTACGCCTACCGCCGTGTGCCCATAAACAGTAGCTGCAAAGCGGTTCATACAGGCGGATAAAATCAAAGCCTGAATTGGCCGGTTATGTAAAACCACCTCTTTATAATCCCTTATTTTTATTTTCTGCCCTGTCTTTTCCTTTTCTTCCTTTTTCCCAAAGGCCTTATCCTTTTCCCAGATACCGGCTATGGCTAGAGCCGTACAGACCCCGGACAAGAAAATAACAGTAACCGCCAATATCTGAAACAGCTCTTTGGAATGAAACCCTCCCAGCCTGGGTATCAGACAGGCCGATACAAACAAGGCAATCCCGCCATAGGACGCCATAATAAAAAGAGAATCAAAATAGGTGGAAACCGGCCTTTGGGACGGATTATCCGTAAGAGCAGACTGGCCGGACTTCCCCACAACCGTCTGGCAGGTATAGCCTATAATAAAAACCGCATAAATAAAAATAAAATAGCCTATTTTAATAAAGGAAGGAACCAGGTGCGTCGTAAAAAACAATAAAAAACTGCTTACAGCCATCAAAAAATTTCCGGCGGCCATAAAAGGCCGGAATTTTCCAAACCTTCCATTACTGCAATCTAATAAATAGCCCGCCACAGGATCCGTAATCCCGTCAAAAATATTCATACCTGTTAAAAGAAACGATACTAAAACAACGCCCATTCCCGCTATCGAATTAGCATAATACGACACATAAAGCATCATCGCCATATATAAATTGGTAGCAGCATTGTTGAGGGAAAAGCAGCCAATCTGCCATAACTTTGCATTATTATATTCGCCCAACGCCCTCCGCCTTTCTCTTTTGTTCTGACGCCGCAAGTATTCTTATACTCTATAACGTAATAATATTAAAACCGCTTAAAATAGAACTGATTAAAATAATTAAAAGTCCTGGAATTACCAAATATTTTGTACAAAAAACATAAGCTTTTTCCCTCTTAAAAGCAGAAGTCTCCTTTACCTCGGCAATAATCCTGTCAAAGCCCGCCACCTTAATTACCAGAAGAGAAATCATAATGGCGGATACTGGCATCATCAGGGAATTGGTCAGGAAATCAAAGAAGGTTAAAATATCCGACATTCCCAGCGGATGCACTCCAGACCATACGCTAAAACCAAGAGCGTTTACAACGCCAAGGATTACAACAATCGCCCCTACTGCCAGACAGGATTTTGTCCGGCTCCATTTCATCTGATCTAAAAATACAGAAACACAGGTTTCAAACAAAGAAATCGCAGATGTTAAAGCAGCAAACAGTACTAAAAGGAAAAATCCGGCGCCGACTACGCCGCCCATCGGCATACTGTCAAAAACCTTCGGCATAGTAACAAACATCAGGGACGGTCCTGCATTTACATTCGGTTCTCCGCCGCCTGCAAAAGCAAACACAGCCGGAATAATCATCATTCCCGCCAAAAAGGCAATCCCTGAATCCATAATTTCAATCTGCCCAATCGCCGATTCCATATCAATATCCTTCTTCATATAAGAACCATAAGTAATTAAGATTCCCATAGCAATAGACAAGGAATAGAACATTTGCCCCATAGCCGCTACGACCGTCATAATAGAAAACTTAGAAAAATCCGGTATCAGATAATATTTAACGCCCTCCATAGCTCCCGGTCTTGTTACTCCATAAACAGACAACGCTACAGCAATAAGGATCAGCACCGGCATTAAAAATTTACTAACGCGCTCCACGCCCTTTTCTACGCCCATAATTACAATGGCAAAGGTAATAACTGCAAACAGCAAAAACCAGAACAGGGGCGACATGGTTTCACCTAAAAATCCGGTAAAATACGTGTCCGTCGCCATAGCCTGACGGTTTCCTTTTATATACTCAAATAAATACTTACATACCCAGCCGCCAATTACGCTATAATAAGGCAGAATCAGCATAGGAATAATCGTACACAGCCAGCCTCCTGCCATAAGCTTCTTCGCCCCCAAGGCACGGAACGCCCCAATAGAGCTTTTACCCGTCATTCTGCCAACCGCCGTTTCTGATAAAAACAGGGCGAATCCAAAGGTAACTGCTAATAAAATATAAGTCAGAAGGAAAATTCCTCCTCCATATTTAGCCGCCAGATAAGGAAACCTCCAGATATTTCCCAGGCCTACCGCGCTTCCTGCCGCGGCAAATACATATCCCAGCTTCCCGGAAAAATTACTTCTTTTGTTTGAATGTTCCATTTTTAACTCCATTCCTGCGCTGCTTTTCATGCATTAACGAGTTTGAGCCAGGCAGCGCGCAGGCACAAATTCTCTCCCATCTTTTTATCCCACTACAAAGCCAAAACCGGAAAGCCGCGAGCCTTCCGGTTTTAGTCCTGCAGCACTCTGCTGATTATTTTACCAGACGCACCTTTAAAACGCCGTCGATCTGGACAATCTTTTCCATTGCCTCTTTGGAAGGCCTTACCGATGCATCAATAACGGTATACGCATACCCGCTCCTGGATTTATTCACCAGGTTTTCAATATTTACGCCCTCTCCAGAAAATGCCGCCGTAAACTGGCTCAGCATATTTGGAATATTTTTATGGCAAATCGTAAGACGGCTGCCTGTATTGCAGATACCTGCGTCACAGTCCGGGTAATTCACAGAACAGCGGATATTTCCATTTTCCAGATAATCCATAACCTCCCGTACCGCCATCTTAGCGCAATTATCTTCGGATTCCTCTGTGGAAGCTCCTAAATGAGGGAATGCAATTACGCCCTCCATATTCGCTGTTTTCGCATTTGGAAAATCTGTTACATACTTTGCAATCTTGCCGGAAGTAAGAGCTTTCTCCATATCCTCATCCTTTACCAGTAAATCCCTGGCAAAATTAAGAACAATAGCGCCATCCTTCATCATGGCGATAGAATCCTCATTAATCATATATTTTGTAGCATCCATCAGCGGTACATGAACTGTAATATAGTCGCACTCGCGGAAAATCTCTTCGTTAGTTTTTACCAGATGGACGCTTCTTGACAGGGAAAGAGCGTGCTCTACTGAAAGGTAAGGGTCGCAGCCGTATACCTCCATACCCAGGGCGGCTCCTGCATTTGCTACCAGCACTCCAATCGCCCCCAGACCGATAACGCCCAGCTTCTTTCCCATAGCTTCCTTACCTGCAAAAGCTTTTTTAGCCTTTTCCATGGTTTTATTGATATTCTCGTCATCCCGGTTCTCGGAAATCCACTGCATCCCGCCTACCAGGTCGCGGGACGCCAGCATAAGCCCTGCTACTACCAGTTCCTTTACGCCGTTAGCGTTTGCTCCCGGCGTATTAAATACTACCACGCCGGCCTCCGCGCATTTATCCAAAGGAATATTATTTACGCCGGCGCCGGCCCTTGCTACGCAAAGCAGCTTATCCGAAAGCTCCATATCATGCATAGCCGCGCTCCGCACCAAAACAGCCTCTGCTTCCTTTACATCCTCCGTCACCCTGTAATCCTTTGTAAGAAGATCCATTCCATAAGAAGAAATCGGGTTTAAACATTTTATATTTACCATTTTCAACCTTAGCCTCCATGCTTTTTCAACGCTACTTTTGATTTTTTGCTTCAAATTCCTTCATAAATTCCACCAGCTTCACTACGCCTTCCTTTGGCATCGCATTGTAAATGCTGGCGCGCATGCCGCCTACGCTTCTGTGCCCTTTCAGGTTTTCAAAGCCGGCTTCCTTTGCCTCTTTCACAAATTTAGCATCCAGCTCTTCATCTCCGGTCACAAACGGCACGTTCATAAGAGAACGGTCTTCTTTCCTTACAGTTCCTCTAAATAACTGGCTTTCATCCAGGAAATCATAGAGAATTTTCGCCTTTTCCTCATTTCTTTCCTTCATAGCGGCCAGGCCGCCCTGCCTTTTCAGCCACTGAAAAACCTTGCCGCAAATATAAATGCCATAAGCCGGCGGCGTATTATAAAGAGAACCAGCATCCGCATGCGTCTTATATTTTAACATAGTAGGCGTTCCCGGCAGCGTATCCTCTGTAATTAAATCCTCCCGGATAATCACAATCACTACGCCGGCAGGCCCGATATTTTTCTGGACGCCGCCATAAATCACGCCGTATTTTGTTACGTCTACAGGCTCCGATAAAAAGCAGGAGGATACGTCCGCCACCAGAGTTTTTCCCTTTGTATTTGGAAGAGTCTTAAACTTCGTACCATAAATCGTATTATTTTCACAAATATACACATAATCTGCATCTTCGCTAATCGGAAGGTCTGAGCAATCAGGAATATAAGAAAAGGTTTCATCCGTAGAAGAAGCTACTGCATTCGCTTTTCCATAAATGCAGGCCTCCTGGTACGCCTTTTTTGCCCATTGTCCAGTAATAATATAATCCGCCGTCTTATTTTTCATCAGGTTCATTGGAATCATGGCGAATTGCTGAGATGCTCCGCCCTGTAAAAACAATACCTTATAATTATCAGGAATATCCATCAGCTCCCGAAGATCCTTTTGCGCGGTATCCAGTATTTCCTGGTACGCCTTAGAACGATGGCTCATCTCCATAACGGACATGCCGGTTCCTTGATAGTCCAGCATTTCCGCTGCCGCCTCCCTAAGCACCTCCTCCGGCAGAACCGCCGGCCCAGCCGAAAAATTATACACTCTTCCCATGTCTATATCCTCCCTTTATCTTTTTTCCTTTCAGACATTGCCATGCCGGCAATTATCTAAGCTTTAAATCGTCTTCGTCGAAGGCTTCCTCAATGGCGGCTCCTGCCGGAACCATTGGAAATACCTTGTCGTCGCAATCAATAATACAGTCGATTACTACCGGCTTTCCTAAAGACAAGGCCTTTTCTATCGCCGGAGCCACTTCTTCCTTTTTCGTTACGCGAATACCCTCCGCGCCCATAGCCTCCGCCAGTTTCACAAAGTCTACGCCGTCCTTTAAAACTGTATTAGAGTACCGTTTCTCATAAAACAGGGTCTGCCACTGGCGTACCATTCCCAGCACATGATTGTTAATAACAATCTGTACCACCGGAATATTGTAACGGACTGCTGTAGCAATCTCATTCATATTCATACGGAAGCACCCGTCCCCGGCTACATTTACAATCGTCTTGTCAGGATATGCGCTTTTTGCTCCCAAAGCCGCGCCCAGGCCGTAACCCATAGTTCCAAGCCCGCCGGAAGTCAGAAGCTGCCTTGGCCTTTTATAGCGGTAGAACTGAGCCGCCCACATCTGGTGCTGTCCTACCTCCGTTACTACTATGGCATCTCCCTTTGTTATCTGATATAGCTGCTCTATAATATATGGCCCGGTCAATCCATCTGAACAATATTTTAACGGGAATTTCTCTTTCAATTCCTTTATATGGCTTACCCATTCGGTATGCTCCATCTGCTCCAAACGGCTGTTAATCTGCTTTAATACCTCTTTTACATCGCCGATTACGCTGGCGTCAACAAGCACATTTTTGTTGATTTCTGCCGGATCTACATCAATCTGGAGAATTTTGGCATGTTTTGCAAACTTCTTTGCATTTCCAGTCACCCGGTCGCTGAATCTGGCGCCTATGGTAATTAAAAGGTCGCAGCCGGTTACTCCCAAATTCGCCGCTTTTGTTCCATGCATCCCAAGCATCCCCACATACAGGTCATCTGTACCCAGAAACGCCCCTTTTCCCATCAGAGAATCCGTTACCGGGGCATCCAGCTTATGAGCCAGCTCGGTAAGTTCTTCGGAAGCTCCTGAAATTACGGCTCCGCCTCCGATAAAGATAAACGGCTTCTTTGCCTTTTTTATAAGCTTTGCAGCCCGCTCCAAATCCTCCTCCAGGATAGTATCTGTTTTCCGTAAAACCGGCTTCGGCTTCACATAAGAATATTCCGCCTTATTTGCCGTCACATCCTTTGGAATATCTACTAAAACCGGCCCCGGACGGCCCGTCTGGGCGATCTGAAAAGCCCTGCGCAGGGTATCGGCCAGCTTTTCTACATCCTTTACAATAAAGTTGTGCTTTGTAATCGGCATTGTTATGCCTGCAATATCAATTTCCTGGAAGCTGTCTTTTCCCAAAAGAGAAACTCCAACGTTAGCGGTAATCGCAACGATTGGCACAGAATCCATATAAGCCGTAGCAATACCGGTAACCAGATTGGTCGCTCCCGGCCCGGAGGTCGCCATACACACGCCTACCTTTCCGGTAGCCCTGGCATAGCCGTCTGCCGCATGGGAAGCTCCCTGTTCATGGGAAGTCAAAATATGCCGGATTTCTCCGCTGTGTTTGTACAGCTCATCGTAAATATTCAGGATACAACCGCCCGGATAACCAAAAACGGTATCTACCCCCTGTTCCTTCAGACATTCAATTACAATTTCTGAACCTGTTAACTGCATAATGCACCTTCCTTTTCCCTTTTCTTCCTATTTTTCCAGGATAGCCCCCCGGTTGCCGGAGGTCACCATCTTTGCATACCTTCCAAGGTAGCCGGCCGTCACCTTCGGCTCTCTTGGCTTCCATTCCTTCTTTCTTTTTTCCAGTTCTTCTTCACTGATTACAAAATCCAATGTATTTTCAGGAATATTAATTTTAATAATATCTCCCTCTTCTACCAAAGCAATTGGTCCGCCAACGGCTGCTTCCGGGGAAACGTGGCCAATAGAAGCCCCTCTGGATGCGCCGGAAAACCTTCCGTCCGTAATCAAGGCTACAGTAGAGCCAAGGCCCATACCCGCAATAGCGGAGGTAGGGTTTAGCATTTCTCTCATACCCGGACCTCCCTTCGGTCCCTCATAACGGATAATAACTACGTCCCCGGCCTTAATCCTTCCTCCGGTAATGGCGGCGATAGCGTCCTCTTCGCAGTCAAACACTCTTGCCGGGCCTTCATGAACCATCATCTCCGGCGCTACCGCAGACTGCTTTACTACAGCCGTATCCGGCGCCAGGTTTCCCTTTAATACAGCAATACCTCCGGTCTCGCTGTAAGGATTTTCTACCGGACGAATGGTTTCCGGGTCTTTATTTACGCACCCTGCAATATTTTCACCTACCGTTTTTCCTGTAACCGTCATTAAATCTGTATACAGCAGGTCTTTCTTGTTTAATTCATTCATTACGGCATATACGCCGCCCGCCTCATTCAAATCCTCCATATAGGTAGGGCCCGCCGGAGCCAGATGGCACAGGTTCGGAGTCTTTTTACTGATTTCATTGGCAATGCCCAAATTTAAATCAATACCAACCTCATGGGCAATGGCCGGGAGATGAAGCATACTATTGGTAGAACAGCCCAGCGCCATATCTACCGTAAGAGCATTTAAAAACGCCTTCTCCGTCATAATATCCCTTGGACATATATTCCTTTCAAGCAGCTCCATAACCTTCATTCCGGCATGCTTAGCCAGACGGATACGCTCGGAATATACCGCCGGAATCGTTCCGTTTCCCTGAAGCCCCATGCCCAAAACCTCTGTCAGGCAGTTCATAGAATTTGCCGTATACATACCTGAACAGGAACCGCAGGTCGGGCAAACCTTATTTTCAAATTCCTCAACCTCTTCCTCCGTCATCTTTCCTGCCGCATGGGCTCCAACAGCCTCAAACATACTGGAAAGACTTCTTTTCTGTCCTTTTACACGGCCCGCCAGCATAGGGCCTCCAGAAACAAATACCGTCGGCACATTAATCCTGGCCGCCGCCATTAAAAGCCCAGGCACGTTTTTATCGCAGTTCGGCACCATAACCAGGGCGTCGAACTGATGAGCCAGAGCCATGCATTCCGTTGAGTCCGCTATTAAATCTCTGGTTACAAGAGAATATTTCATTCCCATATGTCCCATAGCAATACCATCGCAAACAGCAATCGCCGGGAAAACCACGGGCGTACCGCCCGCCATAGCAACGCCCAGCTTTACTGCCTCTACTATTTTATCCAGGTTCATATGACCAGGCACAATTTCATTGTGAGAGCTTACGATTCCTACGAGAGGCCGCTCCAGCTCTTCCTTTGTATAGCCGAGGGCGTTAAACAAAGACCTGTGCGGAGCCTGTGAAACTCCCTTTTTTACCGCATCACTTTTCATCTTCAAAAACCTCTTTTCTATGTATCATAAATTATATCAAAAATCTGGTTTCTATATATTTTCAGCGATTACATCGCCCATTTCCTTTGTTCCCACCTTTTTCAGCCCCTCGGACATAATATCCGAAGTACGGAAACCTTCCTTCAAGACCTTTTTTACTGCCGCCTCTATCGCATCCGCCTCCTTATCCAGATCAAAGGAATAGCGAAGCATCATAGCCGCGGATAAAATCGTAGCGATAGGATTCGCCAGGTTCTGTCCTGCAATATCTGGCGCGGAGCCATGGCTTGGCTCATACAGTCCCAGCTTTGTTTCATTTAAGCTGGCGGAAGACAGCATACCAATCGAACCCGTTACCATACTGGCCTCATCTGACAAAATATCGCCGAACATATTCTCTGTCAGAATAACGTCAAACTGCGCCGGAGCCTTTACCAGCTGCATCGCGCAATTATCCACCAGCATATGCTCCAGAGCTACTTCTGGATACTCCTTTGCTACTTCCTCTACAATCTTTCTCCAAAGCCTGGAGGAATCCAATACGTTCGCTTTGTCCACGCTGGTTACTTTTTTTCTTCTTTTCATGGCAATATCAAAGCCCCGCTTTGCAATCCGCCGAATTTCTTTTTCATCATAAGACAGCGTGTCGATAGCTTTTATTACTCCATTTTCCTCTACTGTTTTTCGTTCGCCAAAATACAGGCCTCCTGTCAGCTCTCTTACAATAACCATATCAAAGCCGTTTTTTGTCAGCTCCTCCTTTAATGGACAGGCAGCCTTTAGCTCATCATACAAATACGCCGGTCTTAAATTGGCAAAAAGATTCAGCTCCTTGCGAATCCTTAAAAGACCTGCTTCTGGACGCTTCGACGGCTCCAGCTTATACCACGGTGAAGTTTGGGTATTACCCCCGATGGATCCCATCAGCACAGAATCGCTGGCCTTTGCCTTTTCAATCGTTTCCTCTGTCAGAGGAACTCCATGGACGTCTATGGATGCGCCTCCCATTAATAGCTCTGTATAATGAAAGGTATGCCCATAAACCTTTCCTACCTTGTCAAGCGCCTTCTGCGCTTCTCTTATAATTTCTGGCCCAATTCCATCCCCTGGAATTACTGCAATATGAAATTCCATTATTTTCTCCATTTCTGCGCTGCTTTTTTTGCATCAACGAGTTTGAGCCAAGCAGCGCACAGGCGCAAATCCCGCGATTGAAAATCCTAATTTTCAATCTTTAGTCTCCTTTGTATCCGCCGGATACTTAAAATATAGTTATAACATAGTGTATACATAAACTTCATCACAGTCAAGTGAAAAAATATTTTTTAAACTCCCCTGCAACGCAGCTTTAAGCTGTCAAAACCCTTCAAATATCTTAAAATACCGGAAATATTTCTTCTCTTTTCCAGAAGAAACCTGAGAAACCCTTTTCCAAAAATCCAGATAATAGGCTCTCCATAGCGTACAGCTCTCCATTTTGAGGATTCATAACAATAATCCTCACGCTGTTAGCGCCCTTTGCCTCCATGACTTTCTTGGCAATCTGCTCTCCATATTCCTGAATGTTCATATCCAGGCTCAAATACAAATCCTTCCCCTCTACCGGCTCAATCCGGTTTTCCGCTGCATTGGGAATTTCTACGCCCTTTGCCGTAGTCAGCGTCAGAATTGTCCCATCCTTCCCCTGAAGAAGAGAATCATATTTTACCTCCAGCCCAATAATCCCCTGATTATCGCTGCCAGTAAAACCGATTACCTTAGAAGCTAAGCTGTCGTATGGATAATACCGTTTGTAGTCCTCATCTACCATAACGCCGTCCAGGTCATATTCCCGAATCCGGTCTGAAATTTCTTTATCTACATTGGTTTTAATTCTTTCAATCGAGGATACCTTTTCTACCCGTTTCCGTACCTTTTCCTCCGATATTCCCAGCTCCTCCGACAAAATCCGTATGACCTTTTCCGGCTCCTTAATCTGGCTGTGAATAACTGAAATAGTAGAAACCGGCTTATTCCCTGCAATCTGTATCCCGGTTCTGTCAAAAATCCTTCCCCGCTCCGCCTTTATAGGACGCTCCCTTTCATGAACTTCTCTTGCCATTTCCCCATAATGGGCGCTTTGAGCTATCATAAGATAAGCAAGCCTGCCTACCAGCCCCAGAGCCAGAAGAAGAATTATCATAACTACAAAAAGCAGATTTTTTTTATTATAAGTTCTGTATTTCATTGTACAAAAAACCTCATAAATCTCATCTTTTAATTTTATTATGAAATCTATGAGGTTATGAGTACTTCTTATTTTACAGGATAAATTTCCAAAAATGGAAGCACTTCCTTTAGTATATCATGCGCCAGCTCCGTAGCATAAGTACTGTGAGCCTGGTCCGGTACGTCCGGCTCGTCAATCACAACGTAAATTACCATCTGCGGATCGTCCGTTGGCGCAAAGCCCATAAAGGACACAATATAATTTTTTTTATCTCTGCCTACCTTTTCTGCCGTTCCTGTCTTACCGCCAATAGAATATCCCTCCACTCCCGCAGGCCCGGCGGTGCCGTTCGTTACTGTTTCCTCCAGATATTTCCGTATCTTCTTGCTGGTATCCCACGATACCGTTTCCCTGACCAAGACGCCGCTTTTGCTTTCTACTACGGCGCCTGCATCATTTTGTATTTCCTTTACAATATGAGGCTCGTAATATTTCCCTCCATTAATTAAGGAAGCAAAGCCCGCTACCATCTGCACCATCGTAGCCGTTTGGCTCTGTCCAAAGCTGGAGGTTGCAAGCTCCATAGGATTTAGAGCATCTTCGCTGAAAATAATCCCCTGAGCTTCTCCCGGCAGATCTATTCCTGTTTTCTGGCCAAAGCCAAAAAGCCTGGTATAAGCTGCAAATTCTTTTCTTCCCATTTTTTTTGCAATCGCCATCATAGCATCATTACAAGAAAACATAAGAGACTGTTCCAGCGTAACCGTTCCATGGCCGCTGCGATTACTGCAATTTACCGGCTTTTGGCCTTCCACCACTACCTCGGCTCCATCGCACACATAAGTAGACTTTCCAGAAGCCTTGTCCTCTTCCAGAGCCGCCGCTACAGTAAAAGGCTTAAAAGTAGAACCGGGTTCAAAGGCATCGCTAATACAGTAGTTCCTCCAAAGACTGCTTAGGGCATCGCTCATTTCCTTTTCTGTCATTTCCTTTAACTCTTCT
>CATKYY010000059.1 GCA_949841225.1 uncultured Acetivibrio sp. | reverse complement strand
TTTCCGTTCAGGGAAACACTGCCTCTCTCTCTGGACCTGCCGCCTCAGAATCCAGCTTTCACCTAACTGGCCAGAAGGTTTTTATTCCAGGCGACATTTCCTCTGCCGCTTACTTTATCGCGGCCGCTCTTTTGGTTCCAAATTCAGAGCTGCTTTTAAAAAATGTAGGAATCAATCCTACCCGGGACGGTCTTTTAAAAACAGTCCAGGCAATGGGCGGAAATATAACTCTTGAAAATAAACGTACCCTTGGCGGCGAGCCTGCCGCGGACCTTTTGATCCGCTCTTCCTCCCTCCACGGCACTACCATCGGCGCAGAGCTGATTCCCGCTCTGATCGACGAAATCCCTATGATTGCTGTAATGGCTGCCTGCGCCAAAGGCGCTACAGTCATTAAAGATGCAGCCGAGCTTAAAGTGAAGGAATCCAACCGTATTGATACCGTTGTTTCCAACCTAAAAGCCATGGGCGCCGATGTAAAAGCTACCGATGACGGCATGGTTATTCATGGGGGCAAGCCCCTTCATGGCGCCCTTATTCATACAAAAAACGACCACCGCATCGCTATGTCCTTTGCCGTAGCGGGTCTCATTGCCGACGGTATTACCGATATAACCGAAGCAAATTGCGTTAATATTTCTTATCCGGGATTTTTTCAGGATTTATTATCTTAAATCACAGGTAACAATTACTCAAGTTATTGACATATTTCTGCACTGTGCGTATAATAATAATATAAGACAGGCAACAGCGTGTGTCTGTTGAAGCATAGAAATAAGAGAGTGCGCCGGTATGCATTGTCTTATGGAGCTTTCAGGAGGGGTTGTGCAGTGAAACCTCAAACCGGCTCAGGCAAATTGTCTGGTAGGACAATTTACTGAAAGAAAATGCTCAAAAAGTCCCTGCCAAACGGCGGGGACTTTTGTATACAGAAAAGAGGATACCTATGGATTTATTACAACAATGCGCGCTGGAATTTAACCATTTGATTTCTTACCAGTACCATATAATTATCGGGCGCAAAAGAAAAATATTAGAATTCACCCTTTCCTTTGATCGTGCTGACTTCCATCATCTCGCTGGATTACATAAACTTCGGGATAACGTGCGCTTCCAGACAGGAAAACGATCGGATATTATGAAAGCAATTCTTGATGGTCAGCTGACCTTCTCCCATGTACAACAAAGCGCGTTCTATGATGAAATGAAACTGCGCCTTCTACCACTTACACAACTGGAACAATTCCTAGACAGCAATGAAATTATATTCCGCTATAACACCAAAGCAAACATTTTTTCTGCTATCCATGCAGACTATCTCCTGCAAAATGATTTTAAAGGTATGCCGCACGTTTTTCCCAAAGGCGGGAATGGACTACACTAAAGACCAGCCGCGTTATATGCTGCTCAAAAAAGAAAAGCGGAATATGATTACTAATGAAATCATTGTCCAATACGACCGTCTTACCCCAAAAAGCACAAACTAAAATTTCCGTATCTCGTCCCCGCTATCGTCTGTATTCTTCTCTATTCCCTTGATAACCACCTCATAGCTGTAAGTATCATTTACCTTTACAGTTACTCTATCGCCTGTTTTCTTCCCAAAAATAGCCTTTCCCAAAGGAGATTCAATACTGATATATCCCTTCAGGGAATTGCCGCGAATAGATGTCACCAGCTTATAGGTTTCCATCTCGTCGTCCTCTTCCATATATAAATGGACAATATTATTCATGCCTACCTCGTCCCTGGCAGAATGATCTTTTATTACCTCTGCCGTTTTCAGCATTCTTTCCAGATAACGGATACGGCTTTCATTTTTATTTTTATCCTTTTTTGCCGCATGGTACTCAAAATTCTCGCTTAAGTCTCCGTGAGCCCGCGCTTCCTTCACTGCTTCAATCGCTTCCTTCCGTACCACCAGCTTCCGGTGTTCAATTTCCTCTTCTATTTTCTTTACATCGCTTTCTGTCAAACGTTCCCTCATTTTTCCTCATTTCTGCACTGCTTTTTATTTATTTCAGATTTGCGGATACAGTGCGGGTACAAATCTGAAATTTGCCTGGAATCATTTTCTCAAACGTTACTTATAGCTGTAACCTCCGGCCGGATAAAAGAAACCGCCTCTCTGTGGTTTTCAATCACAGCCTCTTTATAGCTGCCGCCATACTCTCCGTCTATCGTCCAGGCAATCTCCTCCTCGCAAAGCAGCTCAATATTGCCTGCGCGGAAAGAATAAATATGGATGTCGTCATGCTCCCGCATAAGAAGCCCGTTAATAATAGCCTGAAGCTCTATAGCATTGTTCGGCTGCTTTACTAAAACCACTTCAAAAAGGCCGTCGTTCAATTTCACGTCCTTTCCGGTTAAACCCTTCAGTCCTGCTACCGAATTTGAATTTGTTATCATCCCAAGAATAAAGCGGCCCTCAATAACGCCTCCCTCATAACGCACCCGGACCTGATAAGACTCCAGATTAGGAATACGCATAGCCCCGTCCATAAAATAAGCCAGCTTTCCAAATACGTTTTTAAAAGACTGGGGCGTTTCATAAGCAACTGCCGTAAAAGCTCCGAATGCCGCTACATAATTAAAGTGTCTCGCATTCAGCGAACCAATATCATAAGCAAAAGGCCGCCCTTCAATTACATTTTTTGCGGCTGCCATAATACTTTTTGGTATTTTTAAGCTGGAAGCAAAATCATTCACTGTTCCCGCCGGCATATAGCCGCAAAGCGGCCTTTTTTCCAACGCCATAAGCCCGTCTACTACCTCGTTCAAAGTTCCGTCTCCGCCAGAGCAGACAATATAATCATAAGCTTCGCCTTTTTCCTTTACAATATTTGTAGCATCCTTCTTTTCTCGGGTAGAATAAATCGTCACCTCATAACCGGACCCAACAAAAAGCTCAATAATATCAGAAAGCCTGTTTTTAATCGCCGACTTCCCGGCATGTGGGTTATAAATAAACAACATTTTCTCCATACCTATTCTCCATCCAAAATGATTCTCTGCATTTTGTTTCAAAACTCAGTAATGTATTTTATTATAGCCCAAATATTTGTTGATTTCAACAGGTCCTTCCTCACATTCCCATATTTTACAAATTGTTTATTTTTACTATATGTAAATTTTAGAAAATAACAAAGAATCCTGCTTTGCAGGATTCTCCGCCTGCGGCTGGCCGCTTTAGCGGCATATTTCTTTTCCGCCGCAATGCGATAATTGTTTTTTATTTTATAGGGAATCCGAAGGAATTTCCTATAAAATAAAAAACAGCCGCCATACCTTCTTGCTGGCATCGGCGGCCGTCCTTATAAATTTAACCTAAAAACTATAATCCGTCTTTTTCTAATTCTCAAAACCAAATTCAAATACAGCGGTTTCGTCCTCATAATTTTCATTCGTAACCCATAACGCCGTTTTTTCCGTTAAATTGTAAACTACGCTGTGCACCGTACAGCTATTGCTGTCATCGTTATTCCAGCTTCTTCTTCCTACGGCTGCCAGAATTTCCATAGCCGCCTTTTCATCCTTCACAATACCGTCCGTTTTACTCAGCTCCTGGTAAATCTTCTCATACCTGTCATACCCTTTTTTCTCCTCATCATCCGAACCATCATAATAACCGGGCTGAATAATAAAATTAGTAATCCACTGGTAAGAGCTGTCTGCCTCCCTTTCCCCAATATGAGAATCTTCATCATTATAAGTCACAACAAGCTTCCGCGCAGCGCCGTCATTATCTGTAGCATCGGCGCCATTTACCCATTCCAGAACCGCGCTTTTGCCGCTTGCATCCGCAACCATATAGTGGTAAGAGGTCTTAGCCGAATCATGAAGATCATAGCTGGAAGCAATTTCAACCGCCTCTTCCACCGTACTTGCATAATCAAGAATAAGACGGAGCAGCGTTGTAGAAGTAATATCCGGCTTATCTGTATTTTGATCGGTTGGAACGGTTTCCTCTCCCTGATAGGTCATATAAATACCGCAGCTTACCCCGGCGTCGTTGATTCCATCCAGGGGAGCATAGGCCGCCGCCAAACAAGTAACCTTATCCATCAAACCCTCTATACCCTTATCCACATCAATGCCAAGAAACTTAAGGTCCACGGTAGAAATCGTACTGTGACGCCCTTTCGATCCTTCGGTAAAAACAACGCAGGTATTTGTTTTTGAAAGGTCATAATTTCTTCCAAACAGCGCGGCTCCGCTTTCACTTTTTGCTGTAAAGGAAGAGCAGCCTATCTCTGGATTGCTGATACCTATATCTAATAATCCCTTTGTAATTTTACCTGTTACAAATTGAATCAGTTCGCTGTCGTTTTTCACCCCTCCCTGGGCTACAAAATCATCCAGGTAAAAGCCACCCTTGATTTTCATTTGATAAACCGCGCCGTCCATATGCTGGTCGTTCCGCTCCCGAATCTGCTTTATGCTCGCTACTGCTGAAATTTCATTGCGCCATATTGCATAAACTGCAATTCCGGCTACCAACGCGATAACGAAAACCGCCCCGACAATCCCCAAGACTACTTTCTTCCAAACTGGCGCTGTTTTTCCTTCTTTTCCCATACTCTGCACCATTTCCTTTCTTATATTTTCAAATTTTGGTATTTGCAAAGCTCCTGCCGTAAACTATTTTAAAAACAGATGCAAAAGCCTGCTGTACAATACTTTTTTATATGGCTGGTACCGCATAGGTAGATCCATCCATGTTTTCTTATCAACAATGCTCTTTGTATGTGAAAATGCAAAAAAGCCTTCTTTTCCATGATAAGCCCCCATACCGCTTTCTCCAACGCCTCCAAATCCCATTTCGCTGGTGGCCAGATGAATAACCGTATCATTAATACAGCCTCCCCCATAAGAACAGCGTTCTGTTACCTCGCGTATCCGCTTTCTGTCTTCTGAAAACAAATACAGCGCCAGGGGCTTTGGCGTATTAGCCAAAAGGACGTACAGCTCATGAAAATCATCGAAGGTGAGTATCGGCAAAATCGGCCCAAAAATCTCTTCCTTCATTACCGCGTCCTCCAAGGTAACGCCGTCCATTACTGTAGGAGCGATCTGAAGGGTTCCTCTCCTGACAGTTCCTCCAAGCACCGTTTTCTTCTGGTCAATCAGCCCGCAGAGCCGCTCAAAATGCTTTTCATTCACAATCCTGCCATAGTTTGGATTTTCAAAAGGATTTTTCCCATATTGCTTTTTCACCTGGCGGCAAATTTCTTTTACCAGCTGCTCCTTTACGCTTCGGTGACAAAGAATATAATCCGGCGCAACGCAGGTCTGGCCGCAATTCAGATATTTTCCAAATACAATTCGCTTCGCCGCAAGTTTTATTTTTGCCGTCCGATCTACAATGCAGGGGCTTTTTCCGCCCAATTCCAGAACGGCGGGCGTCAACGTTTCAGCCGTATGGCGAAGTACCTCCTTCCCCACATTCTGGCTTCCTGTGAAAAATACAAAATCAAATTTCTTTTCCAGCAATATAGCGTTTTCCTTTCTCCCGCCTGTTACAACCGCAACATATTCCGGCGGAAAGCACTCGGCCACTATATTTTCAATCACCGCGCTTGTCGCCGGGGAATATGCGCTGGGCTTTACCACCGCAGTATTTCCGGCGGCAATAGCATCCACCAGCGGGTCAATCGTTAAAAGAAAAGGATAATTCCAAGGACTCATAATCAGCACATTTCCATAAGGGGAAGGCTTCTTATAGCTGGAAGAAGCAAATTGAGCCAAAGGCGTCCATACCCGTTGAACGGAGGCAAATTTACGGACATGCCGGATCATATAGCTGATTTCTGTAAGCACAAGTCCCGTTTCGCACATATAGCCCTCAAAACTGCTTTTTCCCAAATCCGCGCAAAGCGCTCTCCCAATCTCGGCCTCCTGCCTTTTCACTGCCCGATACAGCTTTTTCAGCATCCTTATACGAAATTCTACCGGCAGCGTCGCGCCGCTTTGAAAATATTTTCTCTGTTCTTCTAAAATTTTATCTATTTCCATATTTTCCCTCATTTCTGCATGGCTTTTTGTGCATATTAAGTTTGTGGTTGCCGTGCAGACACAAACTTGGCTGTGAAAGATTGTTAAATCTTTCACTCTTTGCTCCATTTCTTCGCAGCCTTATAATAAAATCTTTCCAGCTCTTTTCTGCCCATCAGTACAGGAACCGGATACAGCGGGTTCGCTTCCTTTGCCGCGTGCTCTGCCATTTTAGGAATATCCTCTATATTAATATCTGAAAGGGTTTTCGGTATGCCCATTTTCTTATTCAGCTTCCGAATCTCCCGAATAAACTTCCTTGCGCCCTCCTTGTGGGTATCTTCTTCCAGGGCCGCTCCGGCGGCAACGCCCAGCTCATGAAGCTTTTTATAAACGGCTTTGCCATATCCCTCCAGCACAATAGGCATTAAAACAGAATTTGCAAGGCCATGAGGAATATTGTATTCTCCGCCAAGAGAATGAGCTATAGCATGGATATAGCCTACATAAGACTTAGAAAAAGCAATGCCTGCCTTATAGGAGGCTTGCAGCATATTCTCCCGCGCCGCATAATTTGTTCCATCCTGATAGGCTGTTTCAATATTTTCAAAAATCAGCTTAACAGCTTCTACAGCCAGCGCCCTGGTTTCCCTGCTGGTAGACCTTCCTATGTACGCCTCCACTGCATGGGTCAGGGCATCCATGCCCGTTGTCGCCGTAAGATGAGGCGGCAAGCTGTAAGTAAGCCTTGGGTCAAGTATGGCATAACGGGGTATCAGGGAAAAATCATTCATTGTATACTTATGTTTTTTATAACTGTCCGTAATAACAGCGGTAATTGTAACCTCGCTTCCTGTACCAGCCGTCGTAGGTATCGCTATCAAAGCAGGGATTTTCCGATGAACCCTTAATAGCCTCTTTAGCTGCTCTAAGGATTTTCCCGGCTGCGCCGCCCTTGCTCCTACCGCCTTTGCACAGTCCATAGCAGAGCCTCCGCCAAATGCGATAAGAGCTTCGCATTCTTCCTCACAATAAACCTCCAACGCCTCCTCTACATTACATACCGTAGGATTCGCGCAGGTTTTATCATAAACAGCGCAGCGGATGCCGCCCTCTTTTAATAGATTTTCCAAAGCAGAGGTATGTCCGTTCTCTCTTAATCCCTTGTCCGTAACCAGCAAAACAGATTTTATTTTATGTCTGCGCAGCAATTTCGGCACGCTGGCTATACTTTTTTGCAGCTTAGGTTCCCTATAAGGAAGTAGCGGAAGCGCCAGATGGAAGCTAAGCTGGAACATACGGCAAAATGTCTTATATACTATATTCATTATTTAGGAAGTCCCTCCTTACTAATCTCTCGCAAATTAGATACAATAGATTCCAACACCTCATAAAAAATATCTCTTTTCTCATCCGTAAGGTCTCCTCCTGCAAGCTGGACGGCTAATCCTGCTCTCTGGCGGACATATTCCGCTGCCGCCTTTCCTTCCTCTGTCAGCTTAAAAACGCCCCGATAAAGCTTTTGGTGGATTCCTTCTTTTTTCACAAGTCCCTTTTCCTCCAAAATAGGCATCATACGGGACACATCCGACTTATCCTTACCGCAAAGCTCGCAAAGCTTCGGCGCAGTAACTCCCTCTGGATAACGGTACATGGTTAAAAGATACACCGAGTGGGTGCCCTTCAACCCGTATTTCCCCATTTCCTCCGCCGCCAGCTTATGCCAATGCCGGTAAATCTCTGAGATAGCAAAGGAAAACTGTTCAAACCTGTCTACCATAGAAAACCTCCCGTTCCCTGTAATGTTCGTAATCAAAAAACAAAATGTTGATAATTCAACTTCTAGCATTATACTGTATAGAAATTGAACTGTCAACATTTTATTTTTTAAGGTTTTGAAATTAAAAGCGATGACATCACCGTATACGGTTAAGAGCATTCCTACCCGTAAAAGCAGCATAGTCAACAATATCACCAACATACCGGTCATAGACAACCACATGAATGCCATCTGACACTTTAGTAAAATAATTACCATTGCAATTAATAATCGTTCCCTGTCCAGACGAACTGATTGATACCGTATCAATTCCCTCTTCCATAATTATATCTGTATCACCACAATAATGGATTTTCCATTTTCCTTCCGACATAACCAAACCATCTGCCATTTTTCCCCGTTCTTCTGACAATCCAAGGGTATTAAAAAACACAGCCTTGTATTCTTTCCATTGGTTTCCATTAAATGATATAAAAACATCTGCATTTAGTTTATCCCAGGCAGCCGCGCAGTCTTTTAAATCATCTGTATGCAATAAATCAAAAATCGCATATATGTGATTTTCCCATTCTAAGTTCATTTCCCAGCTTTCTGCGTCGCTTGTCCCACGGCAATCCTGCAAATTATACAGCACAGATAATTGTCGGCCAAGCCACCTGGAATATTTTTTTGCTCCCCTATAGTTTAAATGGGAGTCTTCGGCCGCATCCATATTCCAGTCGATTCCAATATCCTTTATATCTCTATTTCCATCTAGCAAAGGAATACCATTGGGAACAGCTATATTATTTCTGACCTAACCAACTATACCGAATTTACGGGAAAAATCAAAGTTTTTGTATATTATAAATACATTTATATCTCTTACAAGCTCAAATGTTCTACCGCTTTAAGACAACTAAAGGAATGAAAATAGTCGATGTTATTACTGCATTTCTGCCGTATATCCCAAGTCCTTAACAGCCTTTACTATCTTCTCAGCCTTTGCTTTTGTATAGCTGCCCTTTAGTATAATTTTGTATTTCTTCTCTTCTGCGCCAAGGCTTTTATTCAGAATACCTTCTGCAATAGCCTTGGCCATCTTTTTGTAATCATATAGTTTTACATCGTCCTTATCGTCTACGAAGCAGCACTCTACCAACATTGCCGGGGCTTTTGTATTCTTCAGGAAATATAAATCCTTCCTGGATTTTACGCCCCGGTTCTTAAATCCAAGGCCTGCTATCTTTTTCAATACTCTTTCTGCATAAGGTAAAGATTTTCCGGCTGTGGAATAAACTAGAACCTCCAAACCTGTGGTTTTCCCATTTCCTTTCTTGTCGGAAGCTCCGCTGTTAAAATGGATAGATACATCTAAATCTACGCTATGGGCGTTACATTTAGCTACTATCTTTTTTAAGACATCCGACTGGCTTGACCCGTTTTCGCAGGTACAGTCATAGACGGTATGGCCTTTTGCTTTTAAAAGCTTTATAACCTCATCTTTCACCTTCCTGGCCTCTGTGGATTCTTTGATAAGTCCAACGGCGCCACAGGCTGTTTTTCCGTCCGGGTTATGCCCGGCATGAATGTTAATCTTCATAAGCTTCCCCTTTCTATTTGTTAGCTGCGTCTGTCAGGCCCTCACCAATTATGTAAGCTATCAATGTTCCCCCAGCCATTATGATGGCCGTCACCTGCACCGCGGTGTTTTCTGGCACCTGCGCCAGCGTCATGATGGGTGTTGCAAAGCCAACAACTGCCGCCCAGAATTTCCTGCTTGTTAATTTTCTTACCCAGTCAATTTCATTCATAGATTTTCCTCCTTATAAAAGTGCAAGTGCAGCTCCAACAACAGCGCCTATAACAACGCCGATAATCGAAGATAAGATAGATTCTTTTATTTTTTTATGTGCTTCGGCCGGCTCTTGTTTCAGCGTTTCAAGCTGCTCACCCTGTTTCTTCTGCTCTTCCAGCATATTTTCCATATTAACAGCTATCTTTTCCACGGAAACAGTAAGTGCATTAATTTGTCCTGTAGTCTTTTCCAATGCATCAAGACGGCGGTTCTGTCTCTTATTTTCGTCCTCCAATCTTTGGTTTTCTGTCTCCATCCGGCGGGTAAACTCTTCATGTTCCTGGCGCGAAATGTAATTATCCATAGACAACTCTCCGTTTTCTTTTTTGAATTTAAGATAAAAGACTTGTGTTATCCCTGTAAAGAGTAGGGAAATTTTCGCTTTCTTCTATATCCTCTGCATCACCTCCTAGAATGGTATCTTCTTCTGTTTTTTCTCCTGGATTCTCAGATTCTTCAGGAAACTTTTCTTCAGGATTTTCGGATTCCTCTGGCTCTTCTAAATCCTCTTCCAGCTCCTTATCTAACTCAGCCTGTACGCGGCTTCTCCAAAGAACTGGTACTTCCTCAATCGTCATTTCTCCATTTTTGATTGCAATAAGATAAAGCTTAACCATTTCTTCATCTTCTCCCTTCATTTCTTTCAGTTCTGATACAAGGCCAGCAAGCTCAAATACAGCATCCAATAAATCGCTTGCAATTCCGGCCAATTCAAAAAGTCCAGTAGTGTTATTGGCGTTTTCTTTTGTCGCTTTTTCCTCAAAAGTCTCTTGCTCTTTTTTCAGCTCGGCGGCCGTTTGTTTTGCCTCTTCTTTAAGGGCGGCCTGAGCTAATTCAACTTCAGTTTTTAAAGCGGCCACCTGCTGTACTGTATGTTCTTTGATTTGGTCTACTAAACACGGCATGTTTTTCCTCCTTTATGCGGTTTTTGGGATATAGTATCCCGTTCTTTCTGATACAGCCCCCTCAATCACAAGCTTAAAATAAGAAAGATACCAAGAATTAACCGCTAAGTTAACATATTTTGTTGTATATTCACTCTTTGATTTAGATATATCATCAATAATTACTTCTAAAGTAGCTGAATTGTATGGCCCTTCGCAACCTTTTTTTTCTGCATTAATAGCCCAGCCAACTCCTTTTATTTCCGAAATAGCATAATTGCTTTCTGTTCTAAATGATTTTTTTAAAGAAGAAGAAGCAAGCGCATTCTTCGCCGCTGCACTATTCGCTACCGCCGTCCTAGCATTTGCATTTCCAGCAATTATATTGAATGCAGCCTGGGAATTTGCAACCTTTTCCATGGCTGTTGAACTGTTTACTATAATATTAAATGAGGTAGTGGTAGTAATCATAGCAGTTAATGCAGAACTATTTGCTATCATGGTTGCTACAGCATTTGAATTATCCGCCACTGCTCTCATAGCAACAGAACTGTTCACCAACTTATTTAATGCCGTTGTATTTTTAATAATTGCATTCATAGCCGTTGTGCTACCTGCTACAGCCGTCATTGCCTTGGAATTTCCAAGCACAGTATTTAGAGCTGTTGCATTTCCAATAATGGCCGCCATAGATGTAGCACTGTTTACCATCTTGCTAAGAGCTGTCGCATTATTAATCATTTTGCTGAGGGCTGTCGCATTTGCAACTACCTTACCTATAGCAGTAGCATTACCAACCATAGCGGTAAGAGAAGCGTTGTTCGCTATCATAGCGTCCATAGCTGCCGAACTTGCTGCTACCGATGTCATAGCAGTAGCATTACTTAGAACAGTATTTAATGCCGTACTATTGGCTATGACCGCATTCATAGCTACCGTGCTGCCTGTCATTTTTCCAAGGGCTGTAGCATTATTTATCATAGAATTTAACGCTGTCGCATTGGATACCACCTTGCCCATAGCTGTAGAGCTGGCAACCATAGCATTTAACGCCGCGGTGTTTCCTATCATAACAGCCATAGCCGTTATACTGGCGGCGACTGCTGTCATAAAGGCCGCATTTGCCAACATCTTACTTAAAGCTGTGCTGTTTCCAACCATGGCATTCATAGCCGCCGTGCTCTCTACAATCGCATTTGTAGCTGTTGTACTGCCAATCATAGCATTTAAGGCAGAGGCATGGTTTATTGTGGTATTTAAGGCTGTAGCATTGTTTATAATGGCATTTATGGCAACCGTACTGTTAACCACCATATTAAGTGTTGTAGGATTGTCAAGGAGCGCATTCAGCGAGGTAGGGGACGCTACAATAATTGCCATTGCACTTGCACTGTTAATTAACAATTTGATATTGTTTACCAGAATGTCAGTTTTGCTTGTAACCTCCTGTAAACTGCTCATTGTATCATTAATGCTGCGAATAGTGCTGCCAACCTCCACTATTGTAGGTTCTGTCTCAGGAATATTTCCAAGCTGGGTATTAATACTGGACATGCTCGTCTTAATAGAGCCAAGAGCAATTTCTGAGCTTTGCACATCTGCCATAGCCTGTACAATTACCTCGGCAGCTACAGGACTATTGGCTACTGCATTCATAGCCACTGTGCTGTTAAGCATAGCCGTAAACCCGGCCGTGCTATATGTAATTGCTCTCATACTTTGCTCATTCGACGCTACAATATTACAGACATTTGGGTCTGAAAAAAAGGTATTAAGCTTGTCCGTTCCTTCCAGCTGCTCAATTAACACGGTTGTAGCAATCGTAGACTGGGCCACTATCTGAATAAACTGCAAAAAGACCTCATCGCTCATGCTGCTTGACTGGGTTATAGCAGCCACAGAATTACTTACAACGATAATAAGGGATTGATTCTGCATAATAGTTCCTGTCCACAGCTCCTCATTCGCAAGGATACTTCCTATTGTGGTGTAGTTTTCAAATTCTGGAATATCAAATACTTTAGCAAGCCAAGGGCCAGCTGTATCTCCCTCTGTCATTTCACTGATATACCGATTCACACCGCCTCGGATTTTATCGTCCAGGGTATTGTAGGATTCGGTGGTAATGGTGCCAAGAACAACATCTATATTCCCAGCCGGGAATAAGTCGGTATTGTAGTAGCTATTCATGCACTGGCCAAATCTCTGGTTTTTCTCTAACATATAATCCACTTCATCAGCCGTCATACGAGCATATACATACTCATGGATTGCATCATGCCCGAACATTGTCAAGGAACTGGAGAGCAACATAAGCCATAAATGCTCATTGCTCTTATCAAATACATAGGAATCCGCACCGAAAACACTTATATCATTGATATAGTTGTTGAAATTTAGCGGCTCATTCACAAAATCGCTGTTGATTTTCATAACCTCAGCCCAGCTCATAAATATAATTCCTCCTCTCTAAAATACTGTCTCTGTAATACTGCCATCGGAATTAAATACTGTCTTTTTGTTGATAGAAATTCCGTCCAGATTCACAAATGTTTCTATAATGCTGCCATCACTGTCGAATATGGTATCCCTTACTCCTGTATCCCCTGTTTCTGTAATGCTGCCATCG
>CATKYY010000058.1 GCA_949841225.1 uncultured Acetivibrio sp. | reverse complement strand
TTGCTGAATTGTCTTTCATCTTATTAAGGATAATTTCTGAACTCCTCCTCTGTCCCATGAAAGACATTAATATCTATATATTTTTCCTTCTCAATGCGTTTTTCATCCTTATGTTCCATTAAATTGCCCATACTGTCATACCTTTTATCTTCCACGTTCTTTTAAAGCTATTTCCTGTTTCCCCATTATACCCGATTTGTTTTTATTATGGAAGAAGTATTTTCTCCCCTGCATATATTTTATCTTTATCATCGATTGCATTTAATTCCTGTATTTTCTCTACCATGCCCAACGTATTATAAATTTTCAAACTAATCGTTGCCAAAGTGTCTCCGTCCTTTACCGTGTAATATTTCACCTTTTTCTGCGTCTCTACCGCTTCCTCCTTTTTCTCCGGTTTCTTCTCCTCCTCCTTTTCTTTTTCTTCTTCCTTTTCTTTTTTATCGTCGCTCTCTTTTTCTTTCTCCTCCTCTGATTTTTCTTTCTCTGATTTCTCAGAATCCTCTTCTGGTTTTTTAGAATTTTGGTTTTGGAGCGCCTCTTTCATTTCCTCGTTACTGCTTTTTTCTATATTCCCTGGCAATGTCTCTATCATTGTGGGTCTCTCTGAAGCTTCGCTGACCTTGTCTGAAATATTATTCAAAGTCGTTTCCATATTTTCCATCTTATCATGGCTGTCTAACATCGTTACTCCAATTACCAAAACTGCGGCTGCCAATACCGTACTTGCCCCATACATAAGCTGAAACATCTTATGCTCTGGCGCGGAGTTTTTCACTCCGGGCTTTGCCGCTATCGTTTCCCTAACCCTCCTCATAGCCTTATCATCAAAAAGAGGCTCTTCCGTTATGCCTTCATTTTTCCCTATCATGTACTCCTGCATAGCCTCATTTTTTTCGTAATAAATATAAAAGCCCTCCTGCTTCCGCAGCAGGCTTCCATCTGATAAGTAAAAGCTCTCCTCCTTTTGCTCTCCGTCATATAAAAAAAGCACCTTATGTACTCCATCAAAATTCTCTTTATGAAACCGCCTTATCCTGTCGTTAATCTCCTCTCCCGCCGTCGAACGAATTAACAGGCAGCCTACAATTTCCAGCTCTGAAAAATACCCTTTTATCCCCTCGTACACCTGGGACCAGTTTTCATTGCTGAGTAAAAGCGTATTTTCCATATGGAAATTTTCCACCAACACTGCTCCGTTAATAAATAACGGCTCTCCCGGTTTTTTCCTATCCCTCCCCAAAAGAACTGCCAGCTGGGTCTCCGTATGCTTTTGAGCCTGTTTTCTGGCAAAGGTAATTACATAGTCTTCTATGTAGATTTCGTTCCCCTGCGCCGCTCGCCCTATTTGCCTTACATTTTTGGGCATTTTTACATCTTCCATGTTTCGTTTCCGTCCTCTCTTCTTGTTTTTCCCCATCTTAACACAAGGCCTTTCCAATTTTTGTCAAAAACGAAACCTCTAATTTTGTTTATTTCACCCCCTTTCTTTCTTTTCCTCTATTCTCTCCCTATCCTCACCAGCCTTCGCCCAGGATTGTCATATTATGCGGTACTTTTTTTGTGTAAAATTTTCCATTGTGGGAATACCATTATTAAAATATTCCGCAGGAGGTTTTATGAATCCATCGGTCGTTGAAAAATCCAATATTTATTATTATGATTCTCATAAAAGACAAGACATTATAAGATTCTCTCAGGTTCTTACCAGCCTGATAAAAGAAAAGCTCCGCAGCAAGGGCGAACTAGTGCTCTTATGCATTGGTTCTGACCGCGCTACCGGCGACTGCCTTGGTCCCATTATCGGCTACAAGCTGTCTAAACTGTGCCATCCCGGTTTCCAGATTTACGGCACTCTGTCCGAGCCGGTCCATGCTAAAAATCTGGGAGAAACCATAAAAAAAATACATCGGCATCATCCCCATGCCGCCATTATCGCCATCGACGCCTCTTTAGGCTCCAGCCGTCATATCGGATATATCACTCTTGGCGAAGGTTCTCTTTGTCCTGGCATCGGCGTAGAAAAGGAGCTTCCGGCGGTTGGCGACATCTTTATTACTGGTATTGTAAATATTTCCGGGGTACTAAGCAATATGGTGCTCCAAACCACGCGGCTGGATATTGTCATGCGTCTTGCCGACTTTATCTGTCTTGGTATCAAATATTCCATAATTTCTTCATTAATCCTTTAGAAGTTTTATAATTATTTTAGGGATTATACACACTATTGTCACAATTATTGGGTATACTATTCATTGTAAGAGGTTTTCATACATTTGAATTACTCTCCCCCTCTCATTAACCAAAAAACAAAAGGACGCGGCAGCTGCCGCGTCCTTTTGTTTGCTATAATTCAATTCTGCCTTCTAAGGCGCGCAAAAGCGTCACCTCGTCAATATATTCCAAATCGCCCCCTACTGGCACTCCGCTGGCTATCCTGCTTACCTTAATGCCTGTCGGCTTTATTAATTTACTGATATACATAGCGGTCGTCTCTCCCTCCAAGCTGGAATTGGTTGCGATAATTACCTCATCTACATCCTTCTGAAGCCGGAGCATAAGCTCCTTTAAACGTATATCCCCAGGACCGATTCCCAGCATAGGGGATATAGCCCCATGCAATACATGGTATACCCCCTCATACTTCTGGGTTTTTTCATAGGCAGCCAAATCCCTTGGATTTTCTACTACCATAATCTGTTTTTTATCCCTTTTATCACTGCTGCAGATAGGGCAAAGCTCCTGGTCCGTCAAGGTACAGCATTCCTTGCAATAGCGAATATTTGCCTTTGCCTCTGTAATTGTTCTGGCCAGTCCCTCTACTTGCTCCTTTGGCATGTTAATAATATGGAAAGCAAGCCGCTGGGCAGATTTACTTCCTATGCCAGGAAGCCTGGAAAGCTCCTCTATCAGCTTACTGATTTGCGCGCTATAGTAATCCATCAGAATGGAAGGCCTCCGCCCAAGCCGCCAAGACCTCCGGCGATAGAGCCCATAATGCTTGCGCTGTCCTCCTCCATGGCCCGGAGGGCATTATTTGCCGCCGCCACAATTAAATCCTCCAGAGTTTCAATATCCTCAGGATCAACGGCTTCCTCAGAAAGTTTTACGGCAATTACTTCTTTTTTGCCGGAAACAATTACCTTTACCGCGTCTCCTCCCGCTGTGCCCTCATAATTCTTTTCCTCTAATTCCTTTGTCTTTTCCTCCATTTGCTTTTGCATTCTCTGAGCCTGCTTCATCAGATTATTCATACTGCCAGGCATTCCGCCCGGAAATCCGCCTCTTTTTGCCATTTCTTTTTCCTCCTTTAATTAATCCTCATATTCTACTGGAACCTTTTTTTCAAGAATTCCCATGATATTTCTCAAATCCAGTTCAGAACCCGTTTTTTCCTCTCCGGCCCCTACATATCTGGTTTCTATCTTAATTTCCTTTTGCAGCCTTTGCTGGATAACATTTTGAATCTCCTCCAGATGCCCCGGTCTGTCAACAAAATCCTTCTCCATCTTATCCTCAAACTGCAAAAGCAGCATATTCCCTTCTCCGGCAACAGGCCTTGCCGTTCCCATCATTTTATTCAGCGCCGGCGACAGCATAGCCATGATAGCGGCCCAATCCCGGCCAATAGCCTGCAAATCCTCCGACACAGCTTCTGCCAAAGCCCTTTTAGCCTCTTCTGACAAACTCTCCAAGCTTCTTATAGGGCTGTCCTCCCCATTCTTCAGCCAGGGCTGTCCTTCCCCTTCTTTTACCGGAGGTTTTACAGCAACCCCATCCGCAAGCTGCCGCTCTACCTTCCGAAGCCGGTCCAGAATAGAATCATAATTTACTTCCATTTCCGGCCGGCACAGTTTTATCAGCGCAACCTCCAGCAATACCCGCTTCTGGCTGGCATATCTCAGTTGGTTTGAAAGCTCTGACAATATTCGGATATAACGCAGCAGCGTATCTGTATCCGTTAAAAGAGAATCCTGTTTTAAGGCTTCTAACTGTTCTGTAGCTGCATCTATCATATCTGTAGCCATATCCGAGGTTTTTAACAGTAAAAGATTCCTCAAATACCAGGTAAAATCCGTCGTAAACTGTAAAAGCTCTCTTCCATCGATAATCAGCCCTTCCAAAAGCTCCAATGCCTCTACAGCCTCGCCTTTGACAATATAACCGAACATTTTTCCAAAAACCTCAGTATCTACAGCGCCCAGAACCTCTAGTACTCTGTCATAGGTAAGCTCCTGCCCCAGATAAAAAGCAATACACTGGTCAAAAAGACTCAGCCCATCCCGCATAGAACCGTCCGCCGCCTTGGCTACATAGCGGATAGCCTTTTCTTCCGCCGCAATCCTTTCTTTGTCCGCCAGCTCCCGAATACGCTCCGCAATCGTATCAATCGTTATTCTCTTAAAATCATATCTTTGGCAGCGGGACAAAATAGTAATCGGAATTTTTTGTACTTCTGTTGTTGCTAAAATAAAAATAACATAAGAAGGCGGCTCCTCCAGGGTCTTTAACAATGCATTAAAGGCTCCTGTAGAAAGCATATGGACTTCATCAATAATATAGACCTTGTACCGGCCTTCCGTTGGCGAATATTGTACCTCGTCAATGATTTCGCGAATATTATCCACACCGTTATTAGAAGCCGCATCAATTTCAATTACATTCATAGAGGTCTGGTTGTTAATCGCCTGGCAAACAGCGCATTCATTACAGGGACTTCCATCCACCGGCCGCTCGCAATTCACCGCCTTTGCCAATATCTTAGCTACCGTCGTTTTTCCAGTTCCCCTTGTACCGCAAAACAGATAGGCATGTCCTATCCTTTCTGCTCGTATCTGGTTTTTCAGAGTTGTAACAATAGCCTCCTGCCCTTTTACATCCTCAAAATCAGCCGGACGGAATTTTCTATATAATGCTGTATACGACATACTTTTCTACGTCCTTTTCTAATGGTTTCTCTCCAGATTTACAAACTTCGTAAACTGCGCCTGCCAGCCCAGCTTAATTGTACCGGTAGGGCCGTTTCTCTGTTTGCCAATAATAATTTCTGCCACTCCCGGCTCCTCTGTATCTCTATTATAATAATCGTCACGGTAAATAAACATTACCACGTCCGCATCCTGCTCAATAGCGCCGGACTCACGGAGGTCCGACAGCATAGGCCGCTTATCTGGCCTTTGCTCTACCGCGCGGCTCAACTGGGAAAGGGCTACAATAGGAGCCTTTATCTCCCTCGCCAGAGCCTTTAAGGAGCGGGAAATATCAGACACCTCCTGCTGCCTGGATTCGCTTTTCCGGCTTCCGGTCATCAGCTGCAGGTAATCAATAATAACAAGCTCTAAATTATGCTCCAGCTTATACTTCCTGCATTTGGAACGAAGCTCAGAAATAGAAATACCAGGCGTATCGTCAATAATCAGGCCGGAGCTTCCGATTTCCTTTACGCTTTCCACCAGCTTCACCCAATCATCATCCCTTAGCTCGCCGCTTCGGATCGCCTGGGAATCCACCCTGGAATTCATGGCGAGCATACGCTTTGCCAGCTGATCCTTTGACATTTCCAAGCTGAAAATAGCTACCGTCTTATTATCTCTTACCGCGACATGCTCCGCTACATTTAAAACGAAGGCTGTTTTTCCCATAGAAGGACGGGCCGCCACCAGAATCAGATCCGAAGGCTGCAGACCCGCCGTTTTATAATCCAAATCATAAAAGCCGGTCGATATGCCAGTTACGCTTCCCTTGGTTTTAGCCGCTGCTTCAATGCTCTCCAGAGACTGGAGAACAATTTTATCAATCCCTACAAAATCATCTGTAGATTTATTCTGTACAATATCAAAAATTTGTTTTTCTGTATCCTCTAAAATAGCGTCTACTGGCTCCCTGCTTAGATAGCATTCATTGGCTATCCCTTCGGATACCTTAATCAGCCTGCGAAGCACCGCCTTTTCCTTCACAATATTTGCATAGTGCCTGGCATTTGCCGAGGTTGGAACCGCCGCCAGAAGCTCGCGGATAAACTCTACGCTGCTGAGCTCTGGCGGCAGCTCCTTTTCCCTTAAACGGTCCTGCAAGGTAACAAGATCTACCGGGCGGCCTTCGTTATATAATTCCTCCATAGTAGTGAAAAGAACGCCGTACTGCCTTTGGTAAAAATCCTCCTCAATCAGAATTTCAGAGGCTGCCGTAATAGCATCCCTATCCATAATCATGGCCCCGATAACAGACCGCTCCGCCTCGTCGCTGTGAGGCAGAATTCTTTTAATTACCGCTTCTTCCATAGCTAAGTCCTTTTACTGCCCGGATACATGTACCTTCAGGCTTCCTGTCACCTTCGGATGCAGCTTGATTGGCACGTCGAAAATCCCTGGGCTTTTAATTGCTTCTGAAAGCTGCATTTTTTTCTTATCAATATCATAACCCAGCTGCTCCTTTGCAGCCGCCGCAATTTCCTTTGTCGATACAGAACCGAAGGTTCTGCCCCCTTCTCCCGTTTTAATTGTAAGCTCCACTCTTTTATCTGCCAGCTCCTTTGCAAAGGCTTTCGCTTCCTCTAAAATCTCCTGCGCTCTTTTTGCCTCATGTGCCTTCTGAAGCTTTAAATCATTCAGATTCTTGGTCGTCGCCTCTACGCCCAGCTTCTTCGGCAGAATAAAATTCCTTGCATAGCCGTCGTTTACCTTTACTGTATCGCCCTTTTTACCAAGGCTTTTTACATCCTGTAATAAAATAACATTCATTATATTTCTCCTTCCTTACTCATCTGGTCCAGAGTTTTCCGAACCGTTTCTTTTGCCTCATCAACTGTACAGTTTGTAAGCTGCGCCCCGGCGGCGCTCATATGGCCGCCTCCGCCCAGCCGTTCCATTACCAGCTGCACGTTTATTTCATCAATGGATCTTGCGCTGATATAAATCTTATTATTAAACTCTGTTAATACAAAGGAGGCCTTAATACCAGAAATATCCAAAAGCTCATTTGCTACCTGCGCTCCCAGTACCGTCGGGCTGTCTACATCCTCGGCTATGCAAATGGTAATAGCATAGCAACCCAAATAAACCTCTGTATTTTTTATTGCTTCCGCCCGGATTCGGTACTCCTCCATATCGCTTCTTAAGCCTTTCCGAATGCGGGTAACATCCGCCCCATGACGTTTTAAATAAGCCGCCGCCTCAAAGGTACGCACTCCGGTTTTCGTTAAAAAATTGTTGGTATCAATCATCACGCCCGCGTACATTGCATCTGCTTCAATCTGCTTTAGCTTAATGCCATCATCAATATACTGTAAAATCTCCGCTACCATTTCACAAGCAGAAGAAGCATAAGGTTCTATATAAGAAAGAACTGCATTTTCAACGCTTTCTCCCGTCCTCCTGTGATGGTCCAGAACCACAACCGTCTGAGTCTGCCCAATCAGCTCCTGGCATTCTGTATAACTTGGGCGGTTTACATCTACGACAACCAAAAGAGTATTATTATTCACAATCTCTTTTGCTCTGGAGCCATTGATAATCATATCCTCTTCATAATCTGGGTTATTTTGGAACCGTTCTGCATTTGCTCTTACAGAAGCCGTAATTTCATTAATAACAATATAAGCGCGCTTTCCCAATGTCTTGGCAATCCGGTAGATACCAACCGCCGCTCCAAAACAATCTACGTCTCCAACGGCATGTCCCATAACCACTACCTCATCCTTGGCTTCCACCAGCTCTCTTAGAGCATGAGCTTTTACCCTGGCCTTTACGCGGGTATTTTTCTCTACCTGAACGCTTTTTCCTCCATAATAAGAAATTTTCTCTTTCTCTTTTACAACGGCCTGATCTCCGCCGCGGCCTAAAGCCAGGTCGATAGCCGCCCTTGCGTATTCGTAGCTGTTCAGGTAGGAATCCTCGTTCACTCCCAAACCGATACTGACAGTTACCGCCATCTCATTTCCAATATTTACAGTACGCACTTCCTCCAGGATAGAAAATTTTTCTCTCTCCAGTTTTGGCAGATACTTTTGCTGAAACACAAAAAAATACTTATCTTTTTCCAGCTTACGCAGTATCGCATCAATTCCCTGCATATATTTGCTGATTTTTCTATCTACCAAAGCCACCAAAAGAGAGCGCTTTACCTCATCCATACTCTCCAGAGCCTCTTCATAATTATCAATGTAAATCAGGCCGGATACCATCCTCTGATCATGATTTTCCTGAATATAACGAAGAATTTCTGTCTCGTCATATAAATATAAATTAATCAGACATCCGTTATCGCACAGCTTTTCCAGATCTCTTCCCAGGCCTTTCGCGTTTTCTTCCGCATCCTCTTCCAATAAAATCCTCCGAAGCAGCCCGCGGTAATTCCTGTCGTCAATTTCCACATGGATTTCCCCATCCATCTCGCCTTCTGGAAATAGTTCCGGCGTAAGCTCAGGAATCACATTGCTGATATTTCTTCTTCCTGCCCTTTCATCCCTGATTATGTCCACAAAAGCATCATTTGCCCACAAAAGATGCCCTTCCATATCCAAAACTCCCAAAGGAATCTCCATTTCCCTTAAAAGCTGCTTTTGTACCTTTCCATAATCTGCTGCATAACGTACAATATCCTTTAACAAAGCTCCTCGCTTCGCCATATACAGACCAAAAGCAATTAAGATATATAAAAGGGTGTAACCCCCCATTAAAATCCCTGCTCTCCGATCCACAATCAGAATACTGATATTCATACACACAATTAATAGCACTAATAACAGCGGCCATTTAAGATATGACTTCATCGCCCCATTTACTCTTACTTTTTTCTTCATAGTCAATCTCCCATTTATGAATACAAAGCTATACGCTACATTATACCATTTCTTCCGTCCTTTTGAAAGCCCTTTTTATTCTCCGAACCCTGGGGATTACATACCGCCGCAGTGCGATAATCGTTTTTTATTTTATAGGGAATCCGAAGAAATTTCCTATAAAAGAACAAAGAATCCTGCTATGCAGGATTCTCCGCCTGCGGCGGGTCGCTTTAGCGGCATATTTCTTTTCCGCCGCAGTGCGATAATTGTTTTTTATTTTATAGGGAATCCGAAGGAATTTCCTATAAAATAAAAAAGCCCGGTAAACCGGACTTTTTGTATTCTTTTTACAGCTGATGCATTATTTCTTTATTCTTTTCATACAGCTCTTTAAAGATTCCTTTGTATTTATTATAAATTTCTGTATTTTCCTTCTTCGGCTCATAAACCTTCGCCGGCTTTACTACCTCGGAAAGCTCCTCCCAGCTCTTATAGAACTCTGCCGCAAGAGAAGCCATCAAAGCATCCCCATACGCGGCCCCCATAGTAATCTCCGAAGTCCGAACCGGCATTCCCAAAACATCTGCAATCATCTGAAGCCACGGCTCATTTTTTGTACCGCCGCCAACGGCCATTACCTTCTTCACTGGCAGCCCGTTTTCCCTCAAAATAGCCGCATGCTGTTCAATAGAATAAGCAATTCCTTCTAAAGCGGATTTATACATATGCTCCCGGGTATGGTGAAGCTGAAGCCCTATCATCATACCTTTAGCAAACGGGTCGTTCAAAGGCGTCCTTTCTCCTGCAAAATACGGAAGCGTAATCAGCCCTTCGCTTCCCGCCGGAATTTCCCGGATGCTTTCCGCCATAACATGGAAAGCATTTTCACCGCTCTGGAGCTCCTCTCCGGCCTTATCAAAATACAGATTTTTCTTAAACCATTTCGTCAAGGTCCCCGCCGTATTTGTACCTGCGCAGATACTATAGGTATCAGGTATAATAAACGTCCCCGGCCATACCCTGTTATCCTTAATCAAACGGTCTGCAAGATAAACAAAATAACAGGTGGAGCCAAGCTGCACCATAAGATCTCCCGGCTGGAATACTCCTGTACTGATAGCCTCCGTACCGGAATCTCCAGTTCCGGTTAAAACCTTCGTTCCCTCTGCCAGACCTGTCTCCTCCGCCGCCTGCCTGGTAATAGTTCCCGCTACATCCGTTGCATACAGCACATCGGCCATCTGGTCCGGGCGGCAGAACAATTTGCAGCTTTCCTCACTGGCGGGAGCATTCTTTTCCAAATCATACAGCGGAAGGAAATCCTCTGCCAAATACTTATCAATACAATATACCCCTGTCAGCTTTGCCGTCAGATAAGAAGACGCCGTTAAAAATTTATGGGTTTTTTCGTAAACCTCTGGCAAATGATTCTTAATCCACAGAATCTTTGGCGCAATATCCGAAGAGCAGATTGGATGTCCAAATACTTCTTCTGCTTTATCTCCATATACTTCATTTAGCCATGCAATTTCCTCATGGCTGCGGCAGTCAATGCCGTACAAGATTGCCTTGCAAAGAGGTTTACAGTTCTCATCTACTGGTACGCAATCGCATCCCAGAGCAGAAACTCCCAATACCTTTACCTGTTCTGGCGAAATCCCTGCATTTTCCAAAAGAGCTTTACTTACCTTACATACGTCTCCCCACCATACCGCCTCCGCATCCTGCTCAAACACATTTGGCGCCGGGTTCTCAATTTCATGCGCTGTTGCAAAAGAGGTTACAATCCTGCATTTTTCATCTACCAGGACTCCTTTTGTTTCATTTGTGCCTACGTCAATGCCCATTACATATTGTCCGCTCATGTTCAGTCCTCCCTAAGCTCCTTCACTTTATCCATAAAAGCCTTTACTCTTGCCTCATCTATGCTCTCTTCAAACTTTCCATCCCGCTTAAAGGTCGTTCCTACAAAAGCTCCATCGGAAATTTTTAATATCTGTTCTATATTTTCCAGCTTACAGCCAGTACCGCAAAATACAGGCGTATCCTTAGCCGCTCCCTTTACCTTTGTTAAAAGATTATTTTCCGGGCTGCTGCCGGCCATCCCGCCTGCCACTACCAAAGCCTCTGGATGGCAATTAAACAGCATTGTTTTCGTAATCTCCGCTTCATCCCTGTCATTTAGATAAACCTCGCCCTCAGAATTTACGAAATACACCATTTTTAAATCGCTTCTTCCCAAGGCTTTTCTAAGCCGCAATGTTTTTGCAATATCTCTGTCTACCAAGCCCAAATCCCCGGCATACGCCCCGGTAAAAACACAACGGGTAAAAGCGGCGTCAGTAGCCGCGCACATTTCAATCGTAGCATCGCTGTCATAAATAACCTCCGTCCCGTAAGGTACGGTAAACATCCCCTCTAACGCGCCCACAACTCTCGCCATAGCAGCTATCGTAACCCCCGATACCTTTTTTTCGTAAGGCAGGCTGAACTCATTAGTAATTAATACGCCGTCTACCCCGCCCTTTTGCAGCGCAGCTAAATCCCCCTTGGCCTGCTCAATAACCTTCTCCATCGTTGAATCATAAAAAGGATCCCCTGGCAAAGCCTTTAAATGCAAAAGGCCAATAATCGGCTTCTCTGTTCCAAATACCTTCTTTAACCAACTCATATAACTTCCTCCTTCGCTTTTATCCTTATGCCTTTATCGTAAATTTGTAACGACTTCCTATAATATATTGCCGTCCAAAATGAATTGGCGTCTTATCTGGCTCGCACACGCCTCCATTCATAAAAAACAGAGGCTCTCCAACCGATACGCCCAAAAGCGCCGCCTGCTCCTTATTTGCACAAACAATTTCCAATGTATTATTTGCATCCCCAAAAGGAAGCACATGATACTTATAAATCAACAGTCCATAAACGGATTCTGTCAAATCTTCATCCAATAAACCCTTGTACCGATTCCAGGAATAATAGTTATTCTCCAGCATCACCGGCTCTTCATCCGCCATACGGATTCGCTGCACATAAAGAATCTTATCCTTTTTAGAAAGCGCTAAAAATTCCTCTATTTCCTGGTCATAGCCCTGCTCCAGCACCTCTGTTTTCACTACTACGCTGCTGGGTTTCATTTGATTATATTTACATGCCATAGAAAAGCTTGTAACATAATCAATTTTCCTCTGCAGCTTCGGCCGGTTTACAAAAGTTCCTTTTCCCTGACGTTTTATCAGATAGCCTTCATTTACCAGCTCATCCAAAGCCTTCCGCACCGTAACCCGGCTAACGCCGTACTGTTCCGAAAGCTCCAGCTCCGGTTTTAATTGTTCTCCCGCTTTCCAATGTCCTGTCTGTATTTCTGATAATATAATATTCTTCACCTGCCCATACAAAGGCATAGAAGAGTTTTCATTTAAATCCATGCTTAACTCCATTTCTCCACTGTAACATCCGTTTCTCTATGCTTACTACTAAATATTTGTATTTATTTGTTTTTCTACTCACTTAAATAATATCCTTATTTTTAATACATGTCAATACATTATATTTGACTTTTTTCATTCTCTGTGCCATAATTTAACTATAGTTTAGCAATCTTTACTAAAATTAAGGAGGAACTCTATGAAATCTGCTGTTTTTTTTGATATTGACGGAACCCTCGCTACCTACCAGAGAGAAATTTCTCCTGCTGTAAAAAGCTATATTAAAAATCTGAAAGCCAGTGGAACCGCCGTTTTTATTTGCAGCGGCCGCGGCGTTTCTGATCTTCCTAAAAGCATAACAGATATGGAATTTGACGGATATATCTGTTCAACAGGCGCGTATATCTTTTCTAAAGGGAAACAGATTTATAATTGCCTGATTCCTCCTGCCGTTTTAAAAGGCTATTTTGCTTTTTTAAAAGAACAAAAAGCTTCCTCCTATTTTGATACCAAAGATTTTTTATGCCGTGTAGAATTTGGAATTCCCCTGCTTTCAGAATATCCGAAAATTTCCGACGCCAAGACCTTATCCGCTCTCCCTATTAATTCCAGGAGCTACCGAACCCCTTCCCCAGAAGTATCGGAAGCCTTGATTTCCTATATGGAGCAATATTGCCGGGTAATTCCATATACCCCTTCCTTTGGCGACATCATTCCTCTGGGCTGCAGCAAGTCAAAAGGAATTCATATACTTTTAAAATATCTGGGTCTCTCTAATTGCCGGACCCTTGCTATCGGCGACAGTGAAAATGATATTGATATGATTCAGACCGTGGATATTGGAATTGCTATGAAGAATTCTCCAAAAGAGCTTTTAGATGCTGCCGACTTTGTTACCGGCACATTAGAAGAGGACGGTG
>CATKYY010000057.1 GCA_949841225.1 uncultured Acetivibrio sp. | reverse complement strand
ATAGAACCTCCCTTGCTGCTTGGGCGCGCCGCGGCAGACATAAAATCGGCAAAATACCGCATCCCAAAGCCCCTTATTGGTGAAAAAAACTATATACTTTTTCTGCCGCTCTGCTGTTCATAGAAGGCGCCGCGGCAATCTCTTCCATCGTTGCTTCTTTCAGCGCTTCCAGCGATTTAAAATGCTTAATCAAAGCTCTCCGGCGGGCCGGGCCGATTCCTTCAATTTCGTCCAGAATAGAATGCACCTGAGCTTTCCCCCGCAGAGAACGGTGATACTCAATAGCAAACCGATGGGTTTCATCCTGAATTCTTGTAACCAGGCGAAAGCCCTCGCTGGACGCTTCCATAGGAAGCTCCTGATTTTCAAAATAAAGCCCCCTTGTCCTGTGATGGTCGTCCTTTACCATGCCGCAAACAGGAATATTTAAATGAAGCTCTGAAAGCACTTCCACAGCTACATTGACCTGCCCCTTTCCGCCGTCCATCATAATTAAATCCGGGAAACAGGCAAAGCTGCTCTTTTCCTCCGGCTCCTCTGAAAGCTCCCGAAGCCCGTGAGTAAAGCGTCTCATAAGAATTTCCCTCATACTGCCATAGTCGTCCGGCCCTTTAATAGACTTTATCTTAAATTTCCGGTAATCATTTTTCTTTGGCTTCCCTTTTTCAAAAACAACCATAGAACCCACGGACTCGAACCCATTGGTATTAGAAATATCATAGGATTCAATGCGGCTTAAGAACGGCATGCCAAGGAGGGCTGCAATTTCCTTTACCGCCCCCAAAGTCCTGGCTTCCTCTCTTTTTATTTTCTCCGAATCCTGCTGTAGCACCAAAGAGGCGTTTTTTTCTGCCAGCTCTACCAGCCGTTCCTTTTCCCCCTTCTTTGGCACCCGGACGTATACCTTATGTCCCCGCTTTTCAGAAAGCCAGGATAAAATCAAGTCCTCCTCCACCAGATTTTCCTGTAAAAAAAGCTCCTTTGGGATATAAGGCGTACCTGAATAAAACTGCTTTACAAACGCAGTTATGATTTCCCCGCGGCTTTCCCCCAATACCTCATTAAAATGGAAATGTTCCCTTCCAATCAGCTTTCCGCCCCGGATAAAAAATACCTGAGCTACGGCTTCTTCTCCTGCCTTCGCTACTGCGATCACATCTCGGTCCTCTGTCTCCTGGCTGGTAATTTTCTGCTTCTGGGCAATCTTTTTTACGCTGTTCCACAAATCCCGGTACTCTGCCGCCTCTTCAAAAGCAAAGGCTTCCGAAGCCTCCAGCATTTTTTCCTCCAGCATAGACAGCACCTGCGTATAATTCCCATTTAAGAACTCCAGAACCTGACGGAAGGATTCCTGATATGCCTCTTTGGAAATATAGCCCTGGCATGGAGCCTTACACTGCTTAATATGGTAATTAAGGCATGGTCTTTCCTTTCCTATATCCTTAGGAAGCTTCCGGTTGCAGGTGCGAATATAGTATATTTTCCGCATCAGGTCAATGGTATCCTTTACCGCCTCTCCGCTGGTATAGGGTCCAAAATACTTCGCCTTGTCCTTTTTCATTTCCCTGGCAACCAAAAGCCTTGGGTATTCCTCATTTACTGTCGCCTTTATATAGGGATAACCTTTATCATCTGTCAGCATAGTATTATACTTCGGCCGGTACTCCTTAATTAAATTGCACTCCAGCACCAATGCCTCCAGCTCTGAATCTGTAATAATATATTCAAAATACGCAATCTGCTCAATCATCCGCGCAATTTTCGGAGTTACGTTCCGGCTGGCTTGAAAATACTGGCGTACCCTGTTTTTAAGGCTAACGGCCTTTCCTACATAGATAATGTCATCCTTTTGATTGTGCATAAGATATACTCCCGGCTTAGCCGGAAGCTTTTTTAATTCTTCTTCTATATTAAACATATAACGCAGCTATCGCTTTCTCCTCCTTTAATAAATTTTTATTATATCTCTATTACCCAGAAAAATCCACACAAATATAAAAAAACTGTAAAACCCTTGATTTTAAAAAACGGATAACTTACAATACTAAGAGAAATATGGAAAGCAGGTAAAAAAGGAGGTTCCATTAAAATATATGAATGAAAACAGAAATAACAATAACGGAGGCAAAAACAGCAACAATAACCGCACCGGTTTTGTCGTCGCCATTATTGCCTCCCTTTGTACTCTTTTAATGATTTCAGTCATGACAAATCAACTAAGAGAAAGCAGCCGTAAGGAAATCAGCTATGATGAATTTATACGGATGCTGGATACAGGAAAGATAAAGACGGTAAAATTGAAACCAAATGAAATTTCCATTACTCCCATCTCCCAAGAAAATGACTACTATGAAATCACCTATTACACCGGATATGTAGAAGAATCCGACAGTCTGGCCAAGCGTCTGGATGCCGCCGGAGTCGGCTATGGAAGCGAAGTACCACAGCCTACCAATACCCTGGTAGACTTTTTCCTTATTTATATCCTGCCCCTTCTGGCCATCTGGGCTATCGTATGGTTCGGCTTCCGCATGATTAGCAAAAGCAGCGGCGGCATGATGGGCGTAGGTAAAAGCACCGCTAAAATGTATGTTCAAAAAGAAACCGGCGTGACCTTCAAAGATGTTGCCGGACAGGAGGAAGCAAAAGAATCCATGTACGAGCTGGTAGACTTTCTCCACAATCCTGGAAAATACACAAAAATAGGCGCCAAGCTTCCAAAAGGAGCCCTTTTAGTCGGCCCTCCCGGAACTGGTAAAACCCTGCTTGCAAAAGCCGTAGCCGGGGAAGCGGGCGTTCCCTTTTTCTCTTTGTCCGGTTCCGACTTTGTAGAAATGTTTGTGGGCGTCGGCGCATCCCGCGTCCGCGATTTATTTAAACAGGCTCAGCAGATGGCGCCCTGTATTATTTTCATTGACGAGGTAGATGCTATTGGAAAGAGCCGCGATTCTCACTACGGAGGCGGCAATGACGAAAGAGAGCAAACCTTAAACCAGCTTCTTTCTGAAATGGATGGGTTCGACACCTCTAAGGGACTTGTTATCCTAGGGGCTACCAACCGTCCAGAGGTTTTAGATAAAGCGCTTTTGCGTCCTGGCCGCTTCGACCGGAGGATTATCGTAGAAAAGCCTGACCTGAAAGGACGCGTTGAAGTTTTAAAGGTTCATGCAAAAGATGTTCTAATGGATGATTCCGTTGATTTAGACGCCATCGCCCTGGCAACCTCCGGCGCCGTAGGCTCCGACCTTGCCAACATGATTAACGAGGCTGCTATTATGGCTGTTAAAAACGGTCGCAATACGGTTTCACAGGCAGACCTTTTTGAAGCGGTTGAAGTAGTAATTGCAGGTAAAGAAAAAAAGGATCGTATCTTAAGTACAGAAGAGAAGAAAATCGTTGCCTATCACGAAATTGGCCACGCCTTAGTAGCCGCCCTTCAAAAGGATGCCGAACCTGTGCAGAAAATCACCATTGTTCCAAGAACGATGGGCTCCCTGGGCTATGTTATGCAGGTCCCGGAGGAGGAAAAATACCTGATGAGCCAAAAGGAGCTTTTAGCGGATATTATTACCTTCTGCGGCGGCAGAGCAGCCGAAAAGCTGGTCTTTGACTCTATCACAACCGGAGCCTCCAACGATATTGAAAAAGCAACAAAAATGGCCCGCGCTATGGTAACGCAGTATGGTATGTCCGATGCTTTAGGCCTGGTAAGCCTGGAATCCGTTGAAAACCGTTATCTGGACGGACGCCCTGTCTTAAACTGCGGCGAACAGACGTCGGCTCAAATCGACAAAGAGGTTATACGGATTATGGAAGAATGCTACAAAAAAGCAGAAGCTATGCTTTCCGAAAACCGTGAAGTTATGGATGAACTAGCCGCCTTTTTGACAGAAAAAGAAACCATTACCGGAAAAGAATTTATGGAAATTTTCCATAAATTCAAAAGGATTGTAGAAGAAGAAACTAAAAGCGCTACAAATGTAGAATAAAAAAGCCCGGCAAACCGGACTCTACAAAGAAGCCGCCATATTAAGGAATTGTATTCCTTAATATGGCGGTTTTCGTTTTGTTTGTCATGAAAAAGCCGCTGATTATACCATAATCTTCTTATCACAAAAATATTTGATTACATCCCGCCGGGTAATAATCCCTACAAACAGATTTCTGTCATCTACCACCGGCACAAAATTCTGTTCTGTCACCCGTTGTAAAAGACTACCCATCGTCGCGCTGATCCGTACTGCCGGATTCCAGTCCGGGCGAAGAATATCCCTAATTCCGTATCTCTCCAGTTCTTTTTTTGTAAAGCATTCCATTGTCAGCATATTCCAGAGAAAATCTCCCTCCGTTACTGTACCTGCATATCTCCCATCCTTTTCAATTACCGGAATTGCTGTATATCTATGGGCATGCATCTTTTCAAGCCCCTGGCGCAGTGTAAAATTTGCTTCCACAAATGCCACTGTGCTTTTCGGCCTCAGTAAAAATGCAATGTTCATATGTAAGCCTTCCTTTCCTTATTTCGTAGTTTCTTTAAAAAACAGGCTTCCAGCAAAGCATATTGCCATCCCGAAAAGCAGCATAATATCCGCCAAATTAAAAATTGTACTTTTCAGGTTTCCTTTGTTTATAATAAAATAATCTACAACATACTTCCGCTTTATACGGTCATAGACATTGCTCAGGCCCCCTGCCAGTAAAAGCATCATACCCGCCTTCAGCCCATAACCCAGCTCGGAAAAAAACACAGCCAACGCATTTCCAGCCACTAAAAAAAGCCCGATAATAGAAACTCCAAGAACTCTATTTCGTCTATGGCTCTGCCTGTTGTGGACAAAACCATAATTATGGTGCTTTGTTAAAATCAGCCGGTTCCTGCAAAAAGACCTTTCCTGGTTCAAAGTAAGCTTTTTTTCGACCCATTCCTTTATCTGCTCCTCACCAAAAAACAGCGCTAACGCCCCCAATAAATAGTACATTCCTTTTCCCTCCACGTTTTTCACAAAAAAAGGCCTGATTTTACTTTAAAATTGTACCATATTTTCTTCTGGAAATCAACGAAACCATTTCACTTTCAAAATAAAGTTTAAAGGCTCTCATATAAAACATCTATCTCTTTTAGGTACTCTGCAGCCAGCACTGTCCGCTGTCCAGCTCCATTGAAAAAATCCTGGACTGGTTCTTTGCTTCCTTTGCCTGATGGTATTTAAATATCATTTTTCCAGAACCATCCAAACCAATCACCTCAATTTTCCCGGTCGGATGGGATAAAACATAGCGCACGCTTTTTGAATGCCCATTCATCAGGGCCTTTGCCTGCTCTACCGCCTCCCAGCCTCTCAAAAAAGGAACCTGAAATTTATTTTTCACCCCGGCCGCCGGCCTGCACTGGAAAATATAATAAGGAACTACTCCACAGGACATAAGCCCGTTCATCAAATCAGCCAGGATAGCTTTCTCATCATTTACGCCCTTTAACAAAACCGTCTGGTTTCGCACGATACACCCGCAATCCCGCAGCGCGCGAACAGCCTTAACCGCCTCCGGCGTCAGCTCCCTTGGATGGTTAAACTGCGTCGCTATAATAAGCTGCTTCTTATTTCCGTATTCCTTTAACAGCCCCAGCAAAGCCTCGTCCTCTGTAATCCGCTGAGGGAGAACAACAGGTATCCGCGTGCCGAAGCGTATAAAATCCAGCGTTGGAATACTAATAAAATGTTCCAGATATTTTTCTATCGTTTCATTTGCATTCACAAAAGCATCTCCGCCCGATATTAGAACATTATTGATTTCCTTATGCTCTCTTACATATTCCTCCATAGCAGGCAGGTGATCCGCTATCTCATTCCCTGAATATCCTACCATACGTTTTCTAAAACAGTGCCTGCAATACATAACGCACTGGTTCGTAGATAAAATCAGAGCGGTCTGCTTGTATTTGTGCTGTAATCCCTGCATTACCGTATTGTCGCTCTCTCCGCTGGTATCCTCTTCTCCTCCCTCAGAAAATTCCACTCTGTCCAGCAGACACATTTTCCGAATGGGATCGTTTTCATCCTCTCTGTCTATTAACCCCAGATAATAAGGAGTTATGCAAATTGGATACCGCTCCGTTATCCTTTGAAGCTCTTGGGACTCTTCCTCTGATAACCCTAATACTTCCCTCAGCTCATCCACGCTGCGGATACACTCCGCCATTAATTTTTCTAATAAGCCCATATTCCTCCTCCTTCCCTTTTTTCTCTCCTACACCCTATATTAAAGCATGTTATCTGTTTAATATAACATAAAACAAGCATACAAAGCAAGAAATTTGTATTTGTTCAACGCTTCGCCGCCTTTACAAAAATACCTCTCTATAGTATAATTCTGCACAGGAATCATTTACCAGGAAAGGAGGAAAAATATGAACCAAAACGAAAAAGACTACATGATTCAAAAAGTAAATGAACTAATAAACGCCCCTTCCTGCTGCGCGGAAGCAAAAGCAGCCGCTCAAAACTGGCTGGAGGCTATTGGAACAGACAAAGAAGCAGAAAAGGCCAAAAGTCTGATTGCAGAGCTCGAAATGGATCTTGTGCCTATCGACGGGCTGATTGCTTTTGCCGGTTCAGAAGCCGGCGAGCAGGTATTCGGCAAAGAAACGGCAAAAAACGTAGCCGCCCATGCAGAAGAAATCAAAGCCGCCGGCGCAATCTATTGCGACTGCCCTGCTTGTACGGCCGTAGCCGCTATTCTTGAAAAGAAAGATACGCTGTTATAATTAAAATTAGAAAGAACTGAAAAACCACTCCCTGAGAGGGCGAAAAGCATCTGAAAGTTGTCCTATAATTTAACCCTTTACCCCTTTTTGGGGGTGGAACAAAACTCGTCCCATTGGTCTATATGGCTCTCTACGCCGGACAAACATCTTGCCAACACAAATGAATCTACCCATGAACACATAGAAGTTGTTATGAAACAGATGGCTGAATAAAAAGTTTATTCTTCTTATCGGCACTGTAAATATAGTAGCAGTAATTTTTCACTCATCAAGCATTAATTTACCAGCCTTGGCCTTCTCTTTTAATTGTTCAAGCTGTTCTTTTTCAACCTGTTGAATACTTTTTTCTGGTGTCGGTAAGTCTTCTGGCATTGTACCGCCTATCTTTTCAATAGCTCCACGTACTTCTTTTCCTACCATATAATGGGTAGCTGTTGCAGATTTTGCACCACTCACTTCGTCTTTTCGCAACTTTTCTTCCGTTTGAGATATTCTAAACAAATTAGCGATAAGTTCTGTACTTCCCATATAATCAAGAATTTTCTGACCTACTTCCAATCCTTTTCTTTTATGAATATCGTCAACATCTAAACCGCCATATAATCCCATATATCCAGCATTTTGGAAAATTGCAAATTCCTCATTAGTAATAACTCCTGCATCATGCGCTGTTTCTGCTAAAAGTTGATTCCACTGTTTAATATCTCCACGAACTACCAAACGCCTTCTGTCTTCATCCAGTTCATTAAAATGATCTGCCACTTCCTGCCTATATGTTTGGATTGCAAAATATGTTTGTCCTAAAGCAATCACTTCTTTCCGTGGATCACCATTCTGAACAATTAAATAACAAGCGTAACGAGTAAGCTCATAATCCTTAAGAGGTTTGTTCGTTACGCCTGCACTCACGATTTTCCTGACCTCAGGAAAATCGTCCGAAATAATATGTCCACTATTTTCACAGGCAATCATAGCTCGCTTGATTACTTTATGAAAATTTTCCCATTTGTTATATTCTAATGCGGGAGCAAGTTCTCTGGCAGACCAAAATTCACTACCATTTTCTCTGATATGTTTTATATCTTCAAATCTTTTATATTCCTTTGATTTTAATTTTTTCATTATAACTCCTCCTAGTCATCAGCAAAATAAATCAAATACTGTTCCAATCCATAAAATTCAGAGTCCCTTTATCATTTTTAAACATACTTTTTTCGTAAGTTTTAAATATAACCTGTCTTAGAAAATCTTTCTTATTCATATCCCATTCAAAGAATTCCTGTTGTATTCACTTTCAAATCATTTTTCCAATAACTTACTTTTTATTTTATAACCGCTATTAAAATATTTCTACTACTTTATAATAAAAAATCCGTACCTCCAGAGGCAACTTAGCCATAAAAATACCTCCCAAGTAGATTTTAGGTATTTACCCTGTCTACTTAAGAGGTATCATATCATTGGGTAGCATGGCTGCCTTTCTAATTTCAAAACATTCGTCGTAGTACTAAGCCTTATAAAGCATCACAGCCTCATAAGGCCGCAGCTTCATTTTATTTTCAATCCTTATATCCGAATAGTTTCCAAGCAGATGGGAATAGCCTGTCAAATCCTCCGTGCTTTCCCAACTCTGCCATGTCCGGTAAAAATTACATATTACTACCAGGCTTTCCCCTTTATATTCTCGCTTGTAAGCAAATACGGAAGGATTTTCTTCATCCAGCGGCTGAAAGCTCCCATAGGCGATAATATCGTATTCCTTCCTGAGCCGAATCAGGTTCTGATAATAATGAAAAATAGAATCGGAATCCTCCATCTGCTGGCTGGCGTTAATCCTTGTATAATTTTTATTTACCTCAATCCATGGTTCCCCCTGGGTAAAACCTCCATTTTTATCTGTAGTCCACTGCATTGGAGTACGTCCGTTGTCTCTGGAATGCACCTGTAAAATACGGTATGCATCTTCCTCTGAAAGCCCCTTATCCTTCAAAATCTGAAAATGATTCAGACTTTCCACATCTTTATATTGAGAAATATCTGTAAATCCTGCATTTGTCATTCCCAGCTCTTCTCCTTGGTAGACATAGGGAGTTCCCCTCATGCCGTGAAGCAAAGTCGCAAGCATTTTCGCCGATTCCTTCCAATACTTTTTCTCATCGCCAAATCTGGAAACTACCCTCGGCTGATCATGGTTGCACCAAAATACCGCGTTCCAAGCATTATGCTCTTCCATACCTGTCTGCCAGCTATATAGTATTTTCTTCAATTTCATAAAATCAGCCGGCACCAAAACCCATTTTTCATTTCCCATAAAATCCACTTTTAAATGGTGGAAACTAAATACCATGGACAACTCGCCGCTGTCTTTACCTGCATACTGGAAGCAATTTTCCATAGAAGTACTGGACATCTCCCCTACCGTTACAAAGTCCGCCTCCTGTCCAAAGGTCTTTTCATTTAACTCCCTTAAATAAGCATGGACATTGGGCCCGTCGGTATAAAAGCTCCTTCCATCTCCCGACTCATCATCCCGAAATTCACCCTTACTAATCAAGTTTACAACATCAAAGCGAAAGCCCTTTACACCCTTTCCCATCCAAAACCGGACAATTTTCTGTATTTCTGCCCTTACTTCTTCATTGTCCCAATTCAGATCCGGTTGCGAAGCATCGAATAAATGGAGGTAATATTCATCCATCTCCGGGACATACTCCCAGGCGCTGCCCCCAAACTTACTCTGCCAGTTCGTCGGCGGAACCCCTTTTTCCTTTCCCTTTTTAAATATATAAAAGCTTTTATACCTTTCATCCCCTGATAAAGCCCTTTGGAACCACTGGTGACGGTTGGAGGTATGATTAAAAACCATATCCAGCATAAGCTGTATTCCTCTTTTTTCTGCTTCCTGAACCAGCCTTTCAAAATCCGCCATCGTCCCATAACGGGGGTCAACCTTATAGTAGTCTTCTACATCATAGCCATTATCCTTTTGCGGCGATACAAAAAACGGCGTCAGCCAGATGTAGTCTGCCCCCAGCTCTTTTATGTAGTCCAGCTTTTCTGCAATACCCTTTAAATCCCCCAGGCCATCCTGGTTGCTGTCATAAAATGATTTTGGATAAATCTGGTATACTGTACTTTTTCTAAAATCTGCCATAATCAGCTCCATTTCTGCACAACCCTTTGTGCATATCAAATTTTTGTATGCCGCTCAGACATAATTTTCCTGCTATTCTTTAATTTAAAACACAGCGATTGTCGTCGCCTTTTCGGTCGTATTCATTCCCGTATAGAAAGAAACCTTTTCTACGCTTCCTTGCTCTGTAATAATACATACCGTTGTATCCAGGTGTCCCGCCGCCTTAATTTTTTCCTGTCAAAACGAAGCAGAGGCGTACCTACAGCTACTCTCTGGCCTTCCTTTACCAGATATTCAAAGCCGTCCCCATTCATATCTACCGTATCAATTCCCACATGAAGCAGAATTTCCATCCCATTGTCCAAGCTTAGACCGCAGGCATGGCAGGATTTTTCCATTAATACAGTCACCTTTGCATCTGCAGGCGCATAAAGAACATTATCTTCTGGAATAATTGCGATACCATCGCCCATAACGCCCTCAGAAAAAACGCCGTCTCCTACTTCTTTTAACCTAATTGCCCTTCCCTTTAAAAAGGCCTTCAGCTCCTTTTGGCCGCTTATCTTCTTTTCTTCCTCTTTCACATCTGCTCCATCATTTACAAGCTTCCTTTTCCCAACAACTGTTGTAAGAATAAAAGGCACTGCTATTGCTATCGCCATACAAACAGCGAAGCTTAACATATATTCCGTTTTAATAGACAGGATTCCCGGCAGTCCTCCAACTCCAATAGCATTTGCAGTAGTTCCCGTCGCTACGCAAACAACGGCTGCACAGGCAGATCCGATCATACCGCATACAAAAGGATATACATGCTTTAAGTTAACTCCAAAAATAGCTGGCTCCGTTACTCCCAGATAGCATGAAATACAAGCTGGTACATTAACCTCCTGAGCCTCCGGGTCCCTTCTTTGAAGAGCAATCATTCCAAGTACCGCCGATCCTTGCGCAATATTGGAAAGGGCGATCATCGGCCACAGCATAGTCCCTGAATAATCAGCAATAAGCTGCAGGTCAATGGCATTTGACATATGGTGCAGTCCAGTGATAACAAGCGGAGCATAAACAAAACCAAAAATCGCGCCGAATACAACCTTAAAAGTACCTGTAATCCCTGCATATACAACGCTGGAAACAACAGAACCTATTTTCCAGCCAATTGGCCCCAATACAAAATGAGCGGCAATTACAGCCAGCAAAAGACTGCAAAATGGAACTACAATCATAGACACTACCTGCGGCGTTATCCTTCGGAAGAATTTTTCCAGATATACCAGGGTAAATGCCGCCAGGATTGCCGGAATTATTTGCGCCTGATAGCCGATCATGTTAATTTGAAAATATCCGAAATCCCAGACAGGAATGTCCGCCGCTGCCGTCCCTGCCACTGCATAGGCGTTTAATAGCTGTCCAGAAGTCAGCGTCAGTCCCAAAACAATTCCCAACATCTGGGTAGTGCCCATTTTCTTTGTTACAGACCAGCATATGCCTACGGGAAGCATATGAAAAACAGCCTCTCCAATCAGCCACAAAAAACTGTCAATCCCAGCCCAGAACTGGCTAATGTCGCATAAGGTCTTTGTTCCATTTTCAAATAAATACAAGCTGTCAATACAATTACGAAATCCCAGAATTAATCCTCCTGTGATAATAGCCGGAATCAGCGGCGCAAATATTTCCGCCAAGGCCGTCACAATCCGCTGCAAAACATTCTGGTTCTGCTTCGCCGCCTGCTTTACTGCATCCTTAGAAACACCCTCAATACCTGCTACAGAAACAAAATCATTGTAAAAATCCGCTACTGTATTTCCAATAATAACCTGAAATTGTCCCGACTGGGTAAAGCTTCCCTTTACAACCTTCATCGCCTCAATTCCCGGTATATCCGCCTTTGACGGTTCATTCAGTACAAAACGCATCCGCGTCATGCAATGGGATACAGCCGCAATATTTTCCTTACCTCCCACGAGCCTTAAAAGCTCCTTAGAATCCTCCGCATACTTCCCCATAAGTCTCCTCCTTATCTTGTTTAAACAAGTTGTTTGTTATCTTATTTATACCACACTTGTTTAAACATGTCAATATCTTTTTATTTATTATTTATCCGGCCTCTTTTTACCTTTTGCGTGTTTTGCAGTTGCCGTCCTTAGCAAACCATAAGTTATTCCTTCCATTGCATTGGCATCCAAAATACACAGGCGCAAGCTTTTCTTGACTTTTTAGCTCTGTGGTTTATAATAAAGCTGTCTTTAAATTATAAAAACCTAACATGGATTATGGGAGGCTGCTATGCCGAAAATGAAATATATTCAGATATACCAGGACTTGAAAACGAAAATTGAAAATCAGGAATACGAGTTCCAGGAACTTCTTCCTTCGGAAAACACTCTGATTTTTACCTATAGCTGCTCGCGCAATACCATTCGCCGCGCTATCAGCGCTCTTGTTGCAGACGGCTATGTACAAACCCAGCAGGGAAAAGGAGTCCGCAATATTTTCCAGCCAACTCCCCAAACCTCCTTTACTATCGGCGGAATTGAATCCTTTCGGGAATCTGCAGCCAGAAACCACCAAACGGCAAAAACAGCTCTTCTCTGCTTTACGGAATTGACCGCAGATGAAAAAATAGCAAAAAGAACCGGATTTGCACCCGGCTCTTCTCTTTATTATCTGCAGCGTCTGCATTATTTAGACGGCAAACCCCTTATTCTAAATCATAATTATTTCTTAAAAAATGTTGTTACCGGCCTAACGCCGGAGATTGCAGAGCATTCCATTTATGAATACCTGGAAAATACCCTGCATATGCTGATTGTCACCAGTAAACGAATTATGACAGTAGAAAAAATGACCCAGATAGACGAAAAATATCTGGAATTAGGCGATTACAACTGCCTTGCTGTTGTTAGCAGCCAAACCTATAACGGAGACGGCGTTATGTTTGAATACACCCAGTCCCGCCACAGGCCCGATTATTTCTGTTTTCAGGACAACGCCGTACGACGGCGGCCTTTATAAAGCTTTAAAAATTTTATTTTCCAACCCTGCTCCCTATAAAATAAACCGGCCCAAACAGGCGGCCGTTCCTTTCCTTTGGTTAAACGGTTGCTGCCAAAAGCAGAACAATGCTTTACAGCAAGCGCGTTTTTTCGTATATTCCTTTTCCTTTCTTGACTGATACCAGATAAGGATAGTTTTTAGATTGCCAAAAGCATATTGAAAAAAGTTTTTGCATATGCTATAATGCCGATAGGCAAAAAGATATGACAG
>CATKYY010000056.1 GCA_949841225.1 uncultured Acetivibrio sp. | reverse complement strand
CAGTTGGTTTTTTACAGGAACCATTCTGGAAAGGTGGAGTGGGATTTTTACTAAAAGAGAAAGGATACTTGACAACCAGGCATATTTAGTATCCAAGAATGTTTAGCATCCGATTTAAAAATAAATTTACAGAAATAAGGCTTGAATATCTCTATATCCATGATATAATAAAGGAAAAGTGTCTAATATCGGATAAAATATGTTGCATGGACAGGGAGGATATCATGAATTACACGGCAACCCAGATGGCAAAAAAATTAAATATTTCCAGATCCTATTTATATTATTTGAAGGAAAGCAGGATTGTAGAGGTAGTAGTGAACGAAAATGGAAAGGCTGTATGGACAGAGGCCGTGTATGAAACATTAAAGGAATATATCAAAAAGAACCGTCCGAAAGAGGAAGCAGAGGAGAAGCCGCCCTATAAGACAATTACGATAAATAACCGGAGATACCTGGGGAATAAGTATAAGCTGCTTCCCTTTATTACAAAAGTAGTAGAAGCAGAATGTGAAAATGTGAATACGGTAGCTGATATTTTTGCAGGAACGGGGGCGGTAGCCTCTGCTTTTACCAATAAAAAGCTGATTGTAAACGATAATCTGTATAGCAATTATATCTGTCATGTGGCATGGTTTAGCAGCGAGCCATATTGCAGGGAGAAAATAGTAGAACTGGTGCAAATGTATAATAACGAAGCTGTAACTGCGGACAACTATATGAGTGAAAATTTTGCAGACACCTATTTTTCCCTGGAGGATTGCAGGAAAATCGGATATATCAGGGAGGATATCGAACAGCGATATGGCAGAGGAGAACTGAACGAAAGGGAAAGGGCGTTGCTGATTACTTCTCTTTTATATGCGATGGATAAAATTGCAAATACCTGCGGGCATTATGATGCATACAGGAAGGGAGCGGCCTTTGAGAAACAGCTGGAGCTGTCGGTTCCCCAGCCGGAAGTAGATTTGAATGAAAATAATGTGTGCTATAACATGGATACAGGCGAATTAGCCGCGGATATAGAGGCGGATTTGGTGTATATTGACCCTCCTTATAATTCGAGGCAGTATTGCGATGCATACCATTTGCTTGAAAATGTGGCGCGATGGAATAAGCCGAAGGTGTTTGGCGTCGCCAGAAAAATGGACAGAGCTTTTTTAAAAAGTGATTATTGCACCCAAAAGGCAACGGAAGCATTTGAAAAGCTTATAGATTCTATCCGTGCGAAATACATTATTCTGTCCTACAACAATATGGCAGAAAAAGGGAATGAGCGCTCCAATGCGAAAATCAGCGATGGTGATATTATGCGTATATTGCAAAAAAAAGGAACGGTAAAGGTTTATACAGAAGCTTATAAAGCATTTTCTACGGGAAAATCAGATATAAAAGAGAATCAGGAAAGATTGTTTTTATGTATTTGCGATAAGGAAAGAAAAAAGATGGTTCCTTCTGCCCTGAATTATACCGGGGGTAAATATAAGCTGCTTCCCCAGATACTGCCGTTTTTCCCAGAAGATGCAGACCAGGCGGTAGATTTATTTTGCGGCGGCTGCAATGTTGGAATTAATTTAAATTGTAATAAGGTGCAATTTAATGACTCCAATGGGTATTTAATAGGGCTGCTGAATACATTGAAAAGAGTATCGAAGGAAGATATTTTTACTTGGCTGTTTGAGAAGATCCGTGAATACAAGCTTTCTTTTGTAAGTGAAAATGGATATGAATATTATGGCTGCGAGAGCTCAAAGGGCCTGGGCAGGTACAATAAGGAAGGGTACAATAGGCTTAGGGTAGATTTTAATAAAAAGACGGATAGGGACGACGAATATTACCTTATGCTATATCTGCTTATTGTTTATTCCTTTAACAATCAGTTGCGGTTCAACAAAAGGGGCGAATTTAATTTGCCGGTTGGAAAAAGGGATTTTAATTCCAGGATGCAGGAAAAGCTGGCGGCTTTTCTTGACCGGATTAAAAGTGGTGACTATGATTTTACAAACGCTGATTTTAGAGATATTAAGCCGGATACGTTTACAGATAAAAGCTTTTTTTATGCCGACCCGCCGTATCTTATTACCTGCGCGACGTACAATGAGCAGGCCGGATGGACGGAGGATGACGAAAGGGATTTGCTGGCCTATTTGGAGGAGCTGGATAAAAGGGGAATCCGTTTTGCGCTGTCTAATGTACTGGAAAGTAAAGGCAGGAAAAATGAAATTTTGGGCGGCTGGATAAAAAGGAACCAGAGGTTTAGAACTATATTTTTAGATTATGATTATTCTAATTCCAATTATCATACAAAGAGAGACGGCGTTACGAAAGAAATCTTGGTAGTGAATTATTAATACTACAGCGAATGTTTTGAAATTAGAAAGGCAGCTGCAGTATTAGGATGCGTTTACATAGCAGCTCCGGTAAGGAGGATAGGAATGTATGGTAAATGAAATTAGTTTTAAAAGTTATTGCTGGGCAATCGGAACAACCAGCTATAGAACGGACAAATTTAATATGAGCATTGAAATGCAGCTGACATTATTAAAGGAATTCAGAGAACTCCCGGAAAATAAAGGGAAATCATGGATGGGAAATAATGCGTTTCAGGCGGAATATTATAATTTTTTAAAAAGCAGGGGCTTTGTAAAGGGAGATGCTCCGAGGCCAGATAAGGATGCGAGAGAAAAAACCTCAGGTTTAAGAGACATTGGCCTGCTGGATAACGAGCGTAATATAACGGCGGCTGGAGAGGAGCTGATTCGGATTGCAAGATCGGGGGATTTTTCATCGGATAATCCCCTTCAAATACCAAGGGACAGTTATCTGTATTTTAAGCAGCTATTAAAGACTTCAAATGATGTGGATGGAAAGAGCGTCAGGCCCTTTCTTGTGTTTTTATATGTAGTAAGTAAGACAGAGTATCTGACCTATAATGAATTTACTTATTTACTGCCTTTGTGTATTGATAAGGAAACTACAGATAAGGTTATCGGCTGTATTCTTTCATCAAGAAATGGCAGCCTGAATTATGAGGATATAATTTTGTCCGTTCTTATGGATATGGAAAATTACCAACAGGCGCTGGAGCTTCTGCAATCCCAGGCTACAGTGGATGAAGAATTAATATGCAATATAGGTATTAACCGAAAAAGCGCGAGGTATGACAAGCCCTATTATCAAATATATCTTTCCTTGAGAGGCATTGCTTTGGAGCATAAGGATTTGGCGTTAGAATTGTATGGGGCGACAAAAAAGTTAACCAATAGCAAGGTTGGAAGCGCGTGGAGAAAATATTTCTACAAAAGCAGTGCAAGAAGCGTTATCAAACGGGAAGGAACGGCTGTATTAAATGCGGCGCCGGTATTGGGGGCAAAGACAGAAAGAGAGTTTAGGGAAGAGTTTTTTAAGCTTATGCATCTGTTTAAGGCAAAGGCTACCTTGTCGGATTATTTTGATTTGAACCGAAGGTACTTTAAGATTACGGATATTGTTTTGTTTGAGGATAGCAAGGTAAAGCTTGACGTACTTCCCAAATGCTATATAGAAGGCGTGATAGAAGAGCTGTCTGAGCTTGCGTTTGAAAAAACGGAATTATTGCCAAAGAATGTTGCGCTGGAAGAAATTGCCCCTTGTTTGAGAATTGATACAGGCAGACTGTATTGGAGACTTGGAAGGATTCTTGGGAAAAATGTTACAGATAAAGAGTCGGCTCATAGAGCTATCCGTGATGAAAGGTATGCAAGATTCAACAGGCTGATTGATGAAAGGTTTGATAAGGATACCCTGCTTACCTTATTTAGTCATTTTGAAAATAGAAATGATGAAGAAATCAGGGCGTTGGTTACGGATAATGCCGATATTCCGACAATTTTTGAATATGTTCTTGGTATTGCGTGGTATGTAATCAGCGACAGGAAAGGCAATGCGCTGGAATACATGAATTTGTCTTTGGAGGCGGATTTATTGCCAAAGACCCATGCCGGCGGAGGCGAGGCAGATATTGTGTGGAAATATGAAAAAACAGAGGATTATCCAAAGCACACTTTATTAATAGAAGCTACCCTGGCCGACGGCTCCAATCAGCGAAGAATGGAAATGGAGCCGGTGTCAAGACATTTAGGAGAATATTGTCTGGCGAATCCAGGCGAGGAAGCATATTGCGTGTTTGCGACTACCTTCCTGAATACGAATGTTATTTCTGATTTTAGGGCCAGAAGGTTTATGGAATACTATAATACCTCTGGAACGAAATTTATTACCGGGATGAAAATATTGCCGATACAGACCTCAGAGTTAAAAGCGTTATTAAAGTTTGATATAAAATATCCGCAGATTTACCGTATGCTGGATAAAGCCCATAACAGCGGCGGGACGCCAAAAGAATGGTATGAGGATACGATAGTAAGGGAGATAAATTTCTTCTTTTAATATCTCTTATTACAAAGCGATAAGACGGGAGCTAGTTTCATAATAGTTTTTCTGGCGCTTTTAAATATAAAAGTTCGCCGCATAGCTGGAAAAGGGCTGGATGCCTGTGCTATAATAGGAATATAATTCCACAGAAATAAGAAGGAGGAGAAGCAGATGTTTCAGTTTACAGAAGACTGTATCTTGGGTATTGAACAGATTGATGAAGAGCACAGATACTTATTTGAGCTTTTGAATAAAGGAATGGACATGGTTCAGAGCGACGATATGTCCGACAAGTATGAGGCTTTAAAAGCATTGATGATGGAGCTGGAGGATTATGCAGAGCGGCATTTTGCAGATGAAGAGGCTTATATGGAGCAGATTCGGGACCCGGAGCTGATTTTACAGCGTTCTCAGCATATGATTTTCCGGGAAAAGGTCCGGGGATGGTTTTTTGAAAATATTGACAGCGCGGCAAGCCAGAATAAAGTATTAGAAGAGCTTTTGAGCTTTTTGGCAAGGTGGCTGTATCACCATATTATTGGAAGCGATATGATGATAGGAAAGCTTCCGCCTCTGGAAGAGTGGATGATTCGGGAAAATCCATGTGAGTTTGTGGATGAATACCGGATTGGGATTGATTTGATTGACGGCGAGCATCAAGAGCTTTTCCGTATTATTGATAAGGTAAATCAGTTGGTACGCGATCAGGTGGATGAAAGCGATTATGAGGAAATTATGAAGGTTCTCCATGAATTACAGAGCTATACAGAATTCCATTTTAAGGATGAGGAAGAGTATATGGAAAGTATCCATTATGATGGGTTGGAGGCTCAAAGGAGGGCGCATACCGCTTTTATTGAGAAGATAAAGGACATAGAGGTTGAAGAAATCAGGAAAAATCCTCAGGAGTATATGGAAAGCCTAGTTGAATTTTTGTTAGGCTGGCTAATTAGCCATATTTTAAACGTAGATAAAAAGATACCTCAGAAATAAAGTAGCCTTCTATGTAAAATGTTTGTAAAATCTAGGTATAATTCTTGTAAAATACAAGAAAGCTGTTCTATAATAAGCTTATCTATACAAATGAAAGGTTTGAAATAACAAAGAGGGCGAATGTATGAAAATAACGGACGTTTTATCGTTACTGAGCGGAGTCGCGCTTTTCTTGTTTGGCATGTCCTTAATGGGGGATGGACTAAAAAAAGTGGCTGGCAATAAACTGGAGCTGATTTTATATAAGCTGACGAATACGCCAGTAAAAGGACTTTTGCTAGGAATGGCTGTAACAGCTATTATTCAGTCTTCATCGGCAACTACGGTTATGGTAGTTGGCTTTGTAAACTCCGGAATGATGAAGGTGGCCCAGTCTATTGGGATTATTATGGGAGCGAATATTGGAACCAGTATTACCGGATGGATTTTATGCTTATCTTATCTGGAGGGTACCGGCGGTATTGCTCAGCTGTTATCTACAGCTACAATTACAGCGGTTGTGGCCATTGTGGGTATTATACTAAAAACCTTTTCTAAAAGGGTCAGTTACCGTAATGTAGGCGATATTATGCTGGGATTTTCTATTTTGATGTTTGGTATGCAGAACATGAGCGGGGCAGTAAGCCCGTTAAAGGAAAGTCCTCAATTTACCAATGCGCTGACTATGTTTTCCAATCCGATTTTGGGTATTTTGATTGGAATTTTATTTACGGCGGTACTGCAGAGCGCATCTGCCTCCGTAGGTATTTTACAGGCGCTATCTATGACCGGCAGTATAAATTTTGATACGGCTCTGCCGATTATTATGGGTATTGGCATTGGAGCGGCTTGTCCGGTGCTTTTGTCGTCGATTGGCACGAATAAAAACGGAAAACGAACGGCGCTTATTTATTTGATTAACGACTTGTTTGGTATGGTATTTTGGTCTATCGCATTTTATACGGCGAATGCCGTGATACATTTTCCTATTATGGATTTAGCAATGAATCCGGTGCGGATTGCAATAATGAATACGGTTTTCCGTATGGCTACGATTTTTTTACTTCTTCCATTTATCCGATATATTGAAAAGCTGGTGTATATTCTGGTGAAGGATTCCCCGGAGGATGAAGAGGATAAGCCTAACTTTGATATATTAGAAGAGAGATTTTTAAAGTATCCGGCGATTGCAGTCAGCCAGAGCCATGCGGCTTTAAATAGTATGGCTATCCAGGCAAGGAAAAATATCGCCCGTTCCATTGATCTGCTAGATGATTTTTCTACCGACCGTTACCAAAAGATACAGGAAAAAGAAGGCCTGATTGATAAATATGAAGATAAGCTGGGTACTTATCTTTTGCAGGTAACAGGAAGAGAGATGACGGAGGAGCAGACAAAAGAGGTATCTAAGTTTTTACATACCATTGGGGATTTTGAGCGTCTCGGCGACTATGCGGTGAATATTTCCCGGGTTGCCAATGAGCTTATGGAAAGGAAAAAGGCGTTTTCTGAGGAAGCGAAGCAGGAGCTTAATGTACTGCAGGCGGCGGTTATGAAAATTGTAGACATCACAGTAGACGCCTTTTGTGTGGACGACCTGGAAGAAATCAGGCGCGTCGAGCCTCTTCGCGAGTTAATCGGACTTCTTTGCGATGAAATGAAAATCCGCCATATTGGCAGGATTCGTAAGGGCGTTTGCGATATGAAGCAGGGCTTTGCCTTTAACGACCTGCTTAACGACCTGGAACGGATTGCGGACCATTGCTCCAACGTGGCGGTAGCAATGATAGAGCTGAAAAACAGCAGCTTTGACACCCATGAATACTTAAAGCATGTAAGAGAAACAAGGAATATGGAGTACGCATTATATTTTAAGGAATATGAGGAGACTTATAATATAAGGAATATTATGGCATAATGGCAGGCTCTGTGATGGGGAATCAGGCGTATTGCTGTTTTCGGAGCTCCCAAAATATCATAGCGAAGGAAGTAATTCCGGCCAGACAGTCGGCGATTGGGCCGGCGTACAGGATGCCGTCGATACCAATAATTAACGGAAGAACAATAATTAAAGGAAGCAGAAAAATAATCTGCCGGGTGAGGGAAAGGAAAATGCCCTTGCCCGGTTTTCCTATTGCAGTGAAAAAATTGGAGGTAATCGGCTGGCAAAAATTCCAGAAGGTAAAAAATAAAAATACCTTAAAATAGCGAATAGCAAACTGGTAATATTCTTCAGAGCCATTTCCAAACAAAGTTATAATATTTTGTGGGAAAATCTGAAACATAAGGAAAGCGAAAATGGAAATAGCGGCGCCATAGCCGCAGGCCTTGAGATAGGCTTTTTTTACTCTCTGATATTTTTTTGCGCCATAATTAAAGCTGACGATAGGTTGCAGCCCTTGAGAAATTCCGATGACGAAGGAAAGGAAAACCTGATTTATTTTAGTAATAATTCCCGCGCAGGCCAAAGGGATAGAAGAACCATAAGCAGACAGGTTTCCGTAATAGGTAAGAGATTTATTTAAAATGATTTGTACCAGCATCATGGCGAGCTGATTACTGCAGGGAGCCGCGCCCAGAGAAATGATTTTACCAGCGCAAGCAAGCTTTAATTTAAGATGCTGTTTTGTAAGGGAAGCGGTTTTGTAATGGCAAAGGTAATAGATAGCCATGCTTCCAGAAATAAATTGACCGATAATTGTTGCCAGGGCGGCTCCGGCCATTCCCATCTCCAAACCGAATACAAAGAGGGCGTCCAAAATTGTATTAATAATGGCTCCGGTCAGATTACAAACCATAGTAAACCTTGGACTGCCATCCGCACGGATTAGATGGCCGCCGCCGGTTGCAATAATTAAAAAAGGAAAACCGATAGAGGTAATCCGGGTGTAAACTCTGGCGTAGTCCAGGATATTATCAGGAGAACCGAAGAGCTTGAGCATTGGCGTCAGAAACAGCTGCGTAACGACAGTCAGGATAAGACCGCCGCCAAAAAGCAGAACCGCAGCATTTCCGACGTAATAGACAGCTTCTTTGCGTTTGCCTTGTCCCATAGCCAGGTTAAAAGCAGAAGCGCCGCCGATGCCGAATAAAAGGGCGATGGCAATACAAGAGGTCGTGAGAGGAAAGGAAATATTAGTAGCGGCGTTTCCCAGCTCGCCGACGCTCCTTCCAATGAAAAACTGGTCTACAATATTATAAAGGGCGCCTACCAGCATGGCAATAATGCTTGGGATGGCAAAACGTTTTAACAGGGTATTTATAGATTCCTCGCCAAGAGGATTGGTTTTTACAGATTGGTTCATTGTTTTCTCCATTCTTATGTTAATTTTTGAGGCTTAACGAGTACGAACCTCGCCTTATTAGATTACCCCAAATTTCAATATAAAGTCAAGAGAAGGGTTGCAAAAACAACAGATTACCATTGATAATATTGATACCGTTTCCGATATTTCAAAAACATAAAAATGGACAGAAACAGAGCCATCAGCTCCGCAACAGGCGTAGCCAGCCAGATGCCATTTACGCCTAAAAGGGCGGGAAGCGCCAGCATGGTAATTAGCATAAACACAAAGGAACGGGAGAAGGCCAAAATTGCAGAAACAATGCCGTTGGACAATGCAGTAAACATCCCGCTGGCAAAGATGTTGAAGCCAATAAAGAAAAGCGCCAGGGTGCAGATTCGGTTTCCAGTAACGGCCAAATCATAGACCGGATTATCAGGCCGGGCAAAAATAGACACCAGAGACTTTGTCGCGGCAAAGGCCGCCGCCGCTGTTCCAAGGGAAATGACAGCAATCACTTTCAGGCTGGTCGAAACAAGTTTTTTTAGTTTTTCGTGATTCTTTTCACCATAGTAGTAGCTAAGCATAGGCGCGACGCCATAGGAATACCCTGTGTAAAGGGAGCTGGCAAACATCAGGACGTACATGATAATGGTGACTGCGGCAATGCCGTCCTCGCCAACATAGCGGAGCATAGTCCAGTTGAACATCATCGTAATAATGCCGGTAACCAGGGCGGTTGCCATTTCAGAGCATCCGTTGGTTGCCGCATTTGCGAGGACTTTAAGACGGAAGGCAGGCTTTGTAAAATGCAACAGGCTCTTTTTGCTACTGAATACAAACAGGCCGACTACGGCTGTTACTGAATAACCCAGACCTGTGGCAATGGCCGCTCCGCTGATTCCCAGGTCAAGAACGGCGATGAAAATATAATCCAGCGCCATGTTCAATACGCCGCCCGTTACGGAGCAGATCAGGGAAAGCGTTGCTTTCTCGGAGGCAATCATATAGAGGGTAAAGTTGTTCATCAGCAGAATGGGGATGGTAAACAACAGATAGCGGCTGAGATATGCGGTACAGTATTTCGCCACCTCTGCGGACAATTCCATGCTATCGAAAATGCCGCCCATAACTGAGTATCCCAGTATACACATCGCCAGACCAACGGCCACGTTGACTAAAATCAGAAATGTGAAATCTTCTTTAGCCTCTTTGGACTTATGCTCTCCCATCTTTTTCATAATGACCGCGCTGCCGCCAGTGGCCAGCATGGTGGAGATGGCGGTGACCAGTTGGATTACCGGGGCTGTCAGGTTGATAGCCGACAACGCGCTTGTGCCAATCAAATTAGATACGAACAGGCCGTCGACCATGGTGTAAAAGGACATAAAGACCGACATTGCGATGGTAGGGATTGCAAATTTTAGGATGTTGCTCAATGTAACCGGTTTGTTATAAGTAGTTTGCGTATCCATAATTTTTCTCCTTCTTTTCTTGTTTTTTTCTGGTATATGCCTTATAATAATCCGTACAGTAACTGTATGGTCAAGAGGTAATGTGAAAAATGGAGAAAAAAAGTAAACTGCTTACCATCGGACAATTTGCGGCCCTCCATGGCATCAATAAAAAAACTCTGATGTGGTACGATGAAATTGGCCTGTTTCATCCAGCGCTAATTCATCCCGAAAATGGATACAGGTATTATAGCTATTATCAAAGCTCTATCCTGGAAACCATTTTGCTCCTGCGGGAGCTGGATGTGCCGATTGGCGAAATTCAGGCATTTATGAAAAACCGTTCCGTCGCCAGCATGGAACAGCTTTTACAAGAAAAAATAGAAGATTTGGATCGGGATTTGGCGCATTTGAAAGCCGTTCGGAAAACGCTGATGTATCACCGGCAAAACATGTTGACGCTACTGACAATGGACTTGTCAGAAATCAGCATTGTTGAGAAAAAAGAACGCAGTTTAGTTACTGTCGATGTCAATCAGGACACTTCTTTTGATAAGCTGGTGGAGCTGATTACTAATGAAACAAAAAAATATCAGCTGCGCCGCCTGCACGACGCTTCTTATGGGACGATGATTTCTGTGGAAAGCCTATATAATGGTAAGTTTGAAGATTACTCAAAAATGTTTATTGAGATTCCATTTCCTATAAAGAAGGCCGGGTTGCATATACAGCCCGCCGGAGAATATATACGGGCTTTTTATAGAGAGTCTGTTGAAAATGCGGTATCGTGCTACCAAAGAATATTTGATTATGCTGCGGAACATGGTTTTGTATTATCAGGATTTTCCTATGAAGTCATTATCAATGAAAATGTGATTGACAGAATGGAAGATGCCCTTGTCCAGATCGAGATATTTGTCAATCGAAATCTTAGTAGATAACTGGAGAGCAGGTCTGAAATTATAATGGGGAGAGCGTTTGAAAAATAAAGATGAGGTGAAGAAATACATGTATAAATTGTTGCTGGTTGAGGACGATAAAACCATTGCTGATGTGCTGAAACGGCAGCTGTCAAAATGGGGTTATGAGGTATCTCTTGTAGAGGATTTTGGCCGTGTGATGGAGCAATTTAAACAGGAGCAGCCGGATCTTGTACTGTTGGATATTACCCTGCCTTATTTTAATGGATTTTATTGGTGCCAGGAAATAAGGAAACGAAGTATGGCGCCGATTATTTTTATTTCATCGGCAGATAGCGACCTCAATCTGGTTATGGCAATTAATCAGGGAGCGGACGACTTTGTGGCAAAGCCTTTTTCTATAGAGGTATTGCTGGCCAAGATGCAGGCGGTGCTACGCAGGGCTTATGCAGTAAAAAATGAAGCGAAAAAGATTCAGGTAAGGGATGCGATTTTTGGTCTGGAGGATGGCGTGATTTCCTGTGGGGATAAAAAACTGGAGCTTTCAGGAAATGAATACAAGATTTTTAAAATGCTGATGGAACAGGCAGGAAAAACGGTAGAGCGGAATGAAATTATTGAAAAGCTCTGGGAATCGGAGCAGTTTATTGATGACAATACCCTTACAGTAAATGTAGCGAGACTTAGAAGAAAGCTGGAGGAAATAGGATTGAAGGATTTTATCCTTACGAAAAAAGGGGTCGGCTATTGGATTGCTTTGTAGGGAGGCTAAGTGTGAAAACAAACTTGCGATGCGAAAAAGCAGTGCAGAAATGAGGTAAATTATGAGGTTTATAAAACGGGAGACAGGGAATATCGTATTGTTTTTATTGCTTATATTTACAAATTTATTTATATGGGTGGTGTATGACCTGCCTGCCGAGCCTGTATTGTACATCTTTATTATGGGAGGGACTTTTTTTCTTTTTTCGGAAGGCTATCGGGGGCTCCGGTTTTATCAGGACAGGAGTCTTTTACAGAAAGCAAAGACGGCCGAGGGAATAGACCCCGCTTATCTTCCCAAGGGCGGGGAAGCTTTGGGAGAGGAATACAGAGAGCTTCTGGTAAAGCAGGAGGAGAGGCTGCATAGTCTGATTGCCAGGCAGGAGGAGCAGGCAGCGGATATGAAGCGGTATTACGGTTTGTGGGCTCATCAGATTAAAACGCCGATTGCGGGCATTCAGCTGCTTTTGCAGGAGGAGCCGGTAGACGTAAGGGCAGTGGGCAGGGAGCTTTACAAGATAGAGCAATATGTGGACAGTACGCTTTGGTATCAGCGCTTTCAGGAGGGCGGCAATGATTTTTTGATAAAAAGCTATGGCACGGAAAAGATTTTAAAGCAGGTGATAAAACGGAATTCAACGCTTTTATTGCGGCCGGATTTAAAGCTGGAACTGAAGCTTGCGGATTATTTGATTGTGACAGATAAAAAGTGGCTGGGCTTTATTTTAGAGCAGCTTTTAAGTAATGCTGCAAAATATACAAAGAACGGCTGCATCCGTATCCGTGTCAGAGATATAGAGGAGGCGGTGGATATAGAAATTGAGGATACCGGGATTGGAATCCGGCCGGAGGATATTCCGCGGATTTTCGACTGGGGATATACAGGGTGGAACGGGCATGAAAACAGAAAATCCACGGGAATTGGCCTGGCTCTTTCCAGGCAGGCGGCGGATCTTTTAGGACATGGATTATTTATTGATTCCAAGCCTGGGGAAGGAACAAAGGCTACCGTGCGGATTTATAGGCCGGAGGTTGGGTTTAGGGATTGATGATAGAGACTTAGTCAACAAAGAGGCGCTATTAGAATATACCAAAATGGAGGGGCGATTACAAATTTGGAAGGATATAAGATGATTGAGATATGGAATCCTTCTGTATTGTTGGAAAGTGAGGAATGATTATGATTGCAAAACCAGTTATTAGCCCGGATTTTACCATTGAAGATATTCATAAAATTAGGGAATATCATTATGAGCTTACAAAAGATAGGATAGCAGCGAAAAAAGTGATTGAATGGAGAAGGGTATTAAAGCGGAAAGTTTTAGCGAGTATGTAATTAATAAATAAACTCAACAGAGAGTATGAAAAAAACTCTGTAAAACTGAATTGCAGTATTCTGAAAAGGTCTTCTATGATAAAATAAAAAATCATAGGAGGCCTTAAATTATGGCAAACAGAAAAAAAGAAGTTTACAAACCAAAA
>CATKYY010000055.1 GCA_949841225.1 uncultured Acetivibrio sp. | reverse complement strand
CAGGGCGGCTACAGAGTCTACAATAATAATATCTACTGCTCCAGAACGTACCATAGTTTCCGTAATTTCAAGAGCCTGTTCCCCGCAATCCGGCTGGGAAATATAAAGATTATCAATGTCTACGCCGATATTTTTTGCATATACCGGGTCCAGAGCATGTTCGGCATCAATAAATCCGGCGATACCGCCCCGTTTTTGAACCTCCGCTATCATATGTAAGGCTACGGTCGTTTTACCGCTGGATTCCGGCCCGTATACCTCAATGATACGTCCCTTTGGCACGCCGCCAAGCCCTAAGGCAATATCCAAGCTAATAGAGCCGGTAGGAACCGTTTCTATATTCATATTTGCGGCAGAGTCCCCCAGCTTCATAACGGAGCCTTTTCCATACTGCTTTTCAATTTGGGAAATTGCCGACTCCAATGCTTTTCTTTTATTATCATCTTTTACCATAATGTTTCTCCTTCCATGAACAAATGTTCTAACCCTCTTTCTATAGTAATATAATTTTTTCTTTTTGTCAATAACAAACTGAAATAAAACGCAGAAATATTTTTTTAATTATAGATTCAGCTCAGAGCGCCTTTCCGCCGCAGTGCGATAATCCTTTTTTATTTTATAGGGACTCTGAAGGAATTTCCTATTAAAGAACAAAGAATCCTGCTCTGCAGGATTCTCCGCCTGCGGCGGGTCGCTTTAGCGGCATATTTCTTTTCCGCCGCAGTGCGATAATTGTTTTTTATTTTATAGGGAATCCGAAGAAATTTCCTATTAAATAAAAAAGGATTGCTGCAAAAATATTACAGCAATCCCTGTACCCTTTATGTCTTTATTCTAGCAGATTTTACAAAAAAATCTATTAGTATAATCCAACAAAATTTCTATGCAGCATCTAGATAGATTAACCAAATACCTTTTAAATCCGAAGCTTAAACTGCTCCAGCATCCCGTTCAGAGTGTCGGCTCTTGCGCTCTGCTCTTCACTGGTTGCCGCTGTTTCCTGCGCTGTAGCAGAGCTGGTTTGGACAGTATCGGAAATAAGATTTACATTTTCTGCAATTTGAGCAAAATTTCTGTTCTGTACATCCAAATCCCTGGCTACTTCATTCAGCATCTCCACGGACTGTCCCGCTTTCTGTGTAACAGTAACCACCGCTTCTACCGTATCCTCTGCAATAGTAAACGCCGCCTGCACAGTAGCAATCGCCTTTTCAATCAGCTCGTCTGTATGGCTTACAGCATTTGCAGAATCGCTTGCCAGGCTCTTAACCTCGTCTGCTACAACGGCAAAGCCCTTTCCTGCTTCTCCGGCCCTGGCAGCCTCAATAGCTGCATTCAGCGCCAACAGATTCGTCTGGCCTGCAATCTCGTCAATGGTTTTAGTAATACTCTCAATCTTCTCTGCCGCTTCTTTAATATCCTTCATGGAATCCTTCAGCCTATCCAGCTTTTGGCTGCTTTCCTGCAAATATCCTCTTGCTTCATTTGAAATCCTGGCCGACTCTCTGGTTGCCTGGGAATTTTTCTCCAGCTGATCTTTTACTTCGTTCGTTACCGCTGCAATATGCTCGATTTCCTCCGCCTGTTTCCCAGAGGTCTCCGCCATATCCTGGGCCGCCAAAGACATTTGCCCTGCGCCGTTGGCCACGCCTTCTGCCGTATCCAATATATCAGAAAATATATGGTTCATATTATCCAGAAGACGATGCATAGATTCTTGAATCCCTGCAAACTCTCCTATGTATTTTTTATTCGGATAAAAGCTTATATCCCCTGTAGACATCCGCTCCAGATTTTGCGACAAATCTACAATCGTACTGCTTAAAAAAGCTTTCATTTCATGAATAGAAGCGACCAGACTGCCAACCTCTGTTTCATCAGGCTCCATAGCAAAGTCTTCTGACAAATTTCCCCCTGCAATTTCCTTCATCTGCTTCTCAATCTGCTGCACTGGCTCTACCAGGTCTTCCTTTACAAATTTCTGGTATTTTCTTACTACATTTAAAATTAGCAGTACTGCCAAAAGCATAATAGCTTCAAAGGCAAACGCAAGGATTTTAAGTTTTCTGGATGTTCCAGAGGCGCGCTCTTCCAGTTTTTCAATTAACTCTTTTGTATACTCTTCAATTCTCTCCGTACCATTCACATATTCTATTCCATAAACGGCGGCAATGGCTCCCTCTTTATTATTTTCCTCTATCCTTTGAGCCGCCTCTGATTCAAAAGATTCCAGCTTGGCGGATTCTGACAAAATAGTATCAATAAGCTGTCTCTCTTCTTCCGTTATTCCCACCTTTTCCAGCTGCTCGACAGATTTTTCCCTGTTTTTCGCTGTTTGTATCTCATTGTTATAATTTGCATAATGCTGGGAATTTCCAGTTGCAGCATAGAAACGTATTTCATTCGTTAAATACTGGCTTGCTTCTCTTAAATTGATTGCCGTTTGTACCAAATCATATTGATTTTCTCTTGCAGTCAGCGCCTGCCCGCTTGCAAAAATAACCCCAATTAACATTACTACAGCTGCAATAATAAGTATTAGGCTCTGCCGTCCCAAAAGACGGTTCTGCTCCAGCTGGGACATTTTCTTCCCCTGTGCCTTAACTTGTAGCTTGTCCTGTTTTTTCTGTTCCATAAAGCACCTCGTTTCTGCACTGCTTTTTGTACATCACAAGTTTGCGGATGCAGCGCGGACGCAAACTTGGTAGTGAAAGACTAAAAAATCTTTCACTCCTACACCTCCCTAAGTAATTAACCCATTTGCAACCATCCATGCTGCTTTATAATACCGGTTGTTTAATCTCCGGATGATAGCCGTTCTTATCTAAAGCCTTTAAAATCTCTTCTTTATGCTCGTGCCCAAAAGCTTCCATTGTAATAGTAAGCTCCACGGCTGCGTTTCTGTTCGTGCTTACAAACTGGTTGTGGTCCAGGCGGATTACGTTCCCCCTTGCTTCTGCAATAATCGAAGCAACATTCACTAATTCGCCCGGACGGTCTGGAAGCTGGACAGACACGGTAAAAACGCGCCCTCTGGCAATAAGCCCGTGCTGTACAACAGAGGAAATCGTAATAACATCCATATTTCCTCCGCTAAGCACGGCAACTACCTTTTTATTCTGGCAGTCCAAATGCTTTAAAGCCGCTACTGTCAAAAGTCCTGAATTTTCAACCACCATTTTATGATTTTCCATCATATCCAGGAAAGTTACAATCAACTCGTCGTCTTCCACTGTAATGATTTTATCAATATTTTTCTGAATATACGGAAAAATATTAGCTCCCGGCGTCTTTACAGCCGTACCGTCGGCTATTGTTTCTACTTTTGGTAAAGACACCACCTTACCTGCCCTCAAAGAGGCCTGCATACAGCTGGCTCCTGCAGGTTCTACGCCAATTACTTTAATATTAGGATTCAAAAGCTTCGCCAGGGTAGAAATTCCAGAAGCCAGCCCGCCGCCTCCAATCGGCACTAAAATAATATCTACCGTAGGCAAGTCCTTGAAAATCTCCATAGCGATAGTTCCCTGTCCCGTAGCCACTACTTCATCATCAAAAGGATGAATAAAGGTATAGCCTTTTTCCTCCGCAAGCTTGATAGCGTGCTTACAGGCATCGTCGTATACATCTCCATGGAGGACTACCTCGGCTCCATAGCTTCTGGTACGGTTTACCTTAATTAAAGGCGTCGTTGTAGGCATAACGATGATTGCTTTCGCTCCATAAAGCTTCGCTGCATAAGCAACGCCCTGCGCATGATTTCCGGCAGAAGCAGTAATCAGCCCTTTGCTCCGTTCCTCCTCTGTCAAAGTGCTTATTTTATAATAAGCGCCCCGAATCTTATAGGCCCCGGTATACTGCATATTTTCCGGTTTAAAATAAACCTTGTTTCCCGTAGTTTCGCTGAAATACTCGCTGTATACCAGCTTTGTCCTGGAAATAACCTTTTTTACGCTTTCGCAAGCTTCTTCAAATTTCTCTAATGTCATCATGCGCCTATTCTCCTTCGTCAAACAATGCATTTACAAAATCATCCGCATTAAACTTTTGTAAATCTTCAATGCTTTCTCCAATCCCAATATATTTTACCGGAATTCCAAACTCCGACTGGATAGCAATCGCAATGCCGCCTTTCGCTGTACCGTCCAGCTTTGTCAATACAATTCCTGTAAGCTCTGCTACTTCATTAAACTGCTTTGCCTGGGCCATGGCGTTCTGTCCTGTTGTACCGTCCAGCACTACCAGAGTTTCCCGGTAAGCTTCTGGATATTCCCGTTCAATAATCCGATTAATCTTCCTTAACTCTTCCATCAGATTTTTTTTATTGTGGAGCCGGCCGGCTGTGTCGCAAATTAAAACGTCTGCTTTCCTTGCTTTCGCTGCTGTAACTGCATCAAAAACAACAGCCGCCGGGTCGGAACCCTCCTGATGGGAAATTATATCCACGCCGGCCCGGTCCGCCCATTCTGTCAACTGTTCAATGGCGCCGGCCCGGAAGGTATCCGCCGCAGCTACAATAACCTTTTTTCCCATGTCCTTTAGCTGCCCTGCCAGCTTTCCAACAGAAGTGGTCTTCCCTACGCCGTTAACGCCGATTAAAAGAACCACGGACTTTTGGTTTTCAAACCGGTAAGCCTCCTCAGAAAGCCCCATTTGCCCTTTGATACTCTCCATTAAAAGCTCCCGGCATTCCTTTGGCTCTTTAATGGATTGCTCCTTTACCTTTTTTCTCAACTCCTCCATAATGCGGTTGGTCGTATTAATTCCCAAATCCGCCATAATTAATAACTCTTCCAGCTCCTCATAAAAATCCTCGTCTATATGGGATGCTCCGGTAAAAATGGAATCAATCCCGGAAATAATCTGATCCCTGGTCTTAGAAAGCCCGGAAACCAGCCTTCCAAAAAATCCTTTTTTTTCTCCCATTCCTATACGCCTCCTATTTATCTAATTCGTCCTCTAAAAGGCTTACCGACACCAGGGTAGAAACTCCCTTTTCCTGCATGGTAATGCCATATAAAATGTCCGCCGCCGCCATAGTTCCCCGCCTGTGAGTAATTACAATAAACTGGGTGTGTTTCGTCAGCTTATGCAGATACTTTGCATACCTGGACACATTCGAATCATCCAGAGCCGCCTCAATTTCATCCAGCAAACAGAAGGGGGAAGGCTTCAGGTTTTGAATCGCAAACAAAAGAGAAATCGCAGTCAGCGCCTTTTCTCCTCCAGACAGCTGCATCATATTTTGCAGTTTTTTTCCCGGCGGCTGGGCGATAATACGGATGCCTGCCTCCAGGATGTCTTCGTCCTCTTGAAGCTTAAGTGTTCCTTTCCCTCCTCCGAACAGTTCTTTAAAGACCCTGTCAAATTCCTGTTTTATTTCCTGGAATTTAGTTTCAAACTGCTTTTGCATTTCCTCTTCTAAATCCTGTATCACCTTAATTAAAACCTCTTCCGCCTGTATCAGGTCGTCGTGCTGGTTTTTTAAAAGCTGGTATCTTTCTGACAGATTCTTAAAATCCTCAATAGCGTTTACATTGACGTCTCCCAGAGCCTTCATTTTCCCCTTCAGATCCGCCGTTTCCTTTTTCATCTGCGGCAAACCGCCGCCTTCCTGCTTCATAGGCAAAGCTAAATGATAGGTAAGCTCATATTCCTCCCACATATAATCCATGGCTGTTTCCAACTGCTCAGAAAGCTTCTCTCTCTGGCTCTCCAGACGGAAGCCTTCCTTATCCAGTTGCGTTATCCTGGCCGACAGATCCTCTCTCTTTGAAAAAAAGCTCTTATGCCCTTTTTCAATGTTCTCCTTTATCTGGGAAGCCTTTAAAATTTCTTCCTCCAGGTCCGCAATCTGCCCTTCAAAACTTAGAATGCCCTGTTTTACCTCTGCAATCTCCTGTTCCTTTGTATGAATTTGGCCGTCGCCCCGGCCCATTTGCTCTTTCAGCCAGGTAAGCTCCTGTTGCAGATTTTTTATTTCCTGACAAATACGCTCTATGTTTTCCTTTGTAAACTGTTGGTTTTGCTCTACAGAAGAATAAGCGAGTTTTGCGGACGAAACAGCTTCCCGCTGGCTAAGCTCCTCTTCCTTTTTCTCTTCCGTTTCCCGGATTAGAGCGGCCGCCAGGCTTTTCTTTTCTCTGCTTTCTGCTTCATTATTCTCCAAAGAGGCTCTCAGTCCGTCTATGCTCCCTTTTATTTCCTTTCTCTGAGCCTCCAACTGGCGTCCTTCCTCCTGTAGCTGTTCTAGAGCCCTTTCATTTTCTTCCCTGGCATGGGATAATTGTTCAAACCTTATGCGTATGGTGTTTTCTTCCAAAACCAACGCCTGGATTTTCTCCTTATTAGCCTCTACCGCATCCAGAAAGCTTTTCTGCTCCTCTTTTTTTTGTTTTTCCTCCTTTTCCAGAGCCTTTTCCTCTGTCTGGAGAGCCAGTATTCTCTTTTCAAGCTCCTCCATTTCCCTTTTTCGTCCTAAAAGGCTGCTGGTATTTTTATACGCGCCTCCAGATATGGCTCCTCCCGGATTTATTTGCTCCCCTTCCAAAGTAACCATCCGAATCGACTGTTTATATTTTCTACTAATTGCAATAGCATTGTCAATGGTATCTACTACCAGTACCCTGCCAAGAAGATAATCAACTAAGGCTGAAAATTCCTCTTTTGCATTTACCAGCGTACTGGCAAGGCCTATAACGCCTTTTTCCCGGAAAGCTCCGTCATAGGAAAGTCCCGCCCTTGCGCGGATTCCTGTCAAGGGCAAAAAGGTCGCCCGTCCATATCGGTTTTGTTTCAAAAATTGAATCAGCCCCTTCGCCGTCTCCTCCGTATCCGTGACAATATTTTGAATACTTCCGCCAAGAGCTGTTTCTACCGCTACCTCATAAGCCTTTTCCACCTTAATAATATCTGCTACTACGCCGATAACGCCTGCATTTTTCTGTTTTTGCTCCATTACCCGGCGGATGCTCTGTCCATAGCCCTCGTACCGTTCTGCAATGTTTTTTAAAGATTCCAGGCGGGAATACTCCTTATGGTAAGCTTGCAGGCGCCGTTCCCTTTCCTGTTCCAGTTCGCTAAGCTCCCGGCTTAAAAGGGAAATATCCTTTTCAAATTCCTGGCTGTTGGACAAAAGCACTTCCTTTTTAGACTCCAGCGCCAAAAGAAGAGCTTCCTCCTTTTCCAACGCTTCCTGGAAAGCGGCTTCGTCGCTTTTATTTTTTAAAAGCCTCTGAGCCAGCTCGGCCTTTTTTATGCCGCCCTGTTCAAAAATCGTATCAAACCGCTGTATTTGCGCCTTTATATCTGCGCCTTCATTTAAAAGAGCTATAATTTCCCGATTCAAAATTTCTATTTTTTTGCTGTTTCCCTCCAAAGCCTCTGCCAAAAAGGAAAGCTTTTCTTCCTCCCTTTGGCGCTTCCGTTCCATCTCCCGGCATTCCTCTGCCAGTCTTTCTTGTTGGTTCTCATAGGCCAAACGCTCTGTTTCCTTCGCTTCTAAGGAATTTAAAAGCCCAGCCGCCTGCCCCTCGTACTGGCTGCTGCTTTTCCTGGCTGCCAAAATTTGTTCGGTTAAAACCTTAATCTGGCTCTCCATCTGCTCCTTTTTAATCCGGTTTTCTGACAGCGTATTCTTTCTTTCTTCCAAAAAGGAGTTTCTTTCTTCTATTTCCAGTTCCAGCCGCTGATACTCCTCTTTTGTGCTGCTGTATTCCTTTCTGGCATCTAGTAAGTCTCCAGATACAATTTCTTCTTTCCGGCTGATTTCCTCTAGCATACTATGTATTCTTCCATAATCCAGAAGGAACATATTGACGTCCAAAACCTTCAGCTCGTCCCTGAGCCTTAAATACTCCCTTGCAACGCCGGCCTGTTTCTCCAAAGGAGCAAGCTGTCCTTCAATTTCTGCCAGAATATCCTTTACGCGGTTTAAATTCAACCGTTCGGCCTCCAGGTTTTTTTCTGCAGCCAGCTTCCTCTTTTTAAACTTTACAATACCGGCGGCTTCATCAAAAAGTTCTCTTCTTTCTTCTGGCTTTCCGCTTAGAACCTTGTCAATCTGCCCCTGACCGATAATAGAATAACCTTCTTTTCCAATTCCGGTATCCAGAAATAATTCCTGGACGTCCCTTAGCCGGCAGGCAGAGCCGTTCATCAAATATTCGCTTTCACCGGAGCGGTATACCCGGCGGGCGACCGTCACCTCTTCATAAGAGGTGGCCAGTTTATGATCCGAATTGTCCAAAGTTATCGCTACATAAGCAAAACCCTGAGATTTTCTAAGCTCTGTACCAGAAAAAATTACGTCCTCCATTTTAGACCCGCGCAGCTGCTTTGCGCTTTGCTCCCCTAAAACCCAGCGCACAGCGTCCGCTACATTGCTTTTTCCGCTTCCATTCGGCCCTACGATTGCCGTAATACCATCATGGAATTCAAATAAAATTTTGTGGGCAAAGGATTTGAATCCTTGTATTTCAATGCTTTTTAAATACATATAAGGGTTACTCCTCGCTCTCCTTCAGTTGTAAAATAGCCCGGTAAGCAGCCTGCTGCTCCGCAGCCTTTTTTGTTTTTCCGATTCCGCAAGAAAGCTTTGCTTCTCCCAGACAAACCTCTACAGTAAATTCCTTATTATGGTCCGGCCCCTTTTCACAAATCAGATGATAAGCAAGCGGTTCCTTTGACCGGCTTTGTACTATTTCCTGCAGGATAGTCTTACTATCGAAAAAGAGTTTTTTCTTGTCTATATCCGACAAAACAAAACGGATTACAAACTCTTTTGCATTAGTAAAACCACCGTCTAAATAAATAGCCCCGATTACGGCCTCCATAGCATCGGAAAGAATAGAATCCCTCTCTCTTCCTCCGGTTCCCTCTTCTCCCTTTCCCAGCAAAAGATAATCCCCCAGGCTAATCTCCCTGGCGCACAAAGCCAAAGCTTGCTCGCATACCAGGCTGGCGCGGAATTTTGTCATTTCCCCTTCCGGCATATTTTTCTGGCTGTTAAAAATAAATTCACTGGATACCAGCTCTAATACGGCATCGCCTAAAAATTCAAGCCTTTCATTGTTGGCGCTTTTTTTCATTCTCCTTTCATTGGCGTAGGAGCTGTGGGTAAGCGCATGCCGTAGCAAGCCCTTTTCTTCAAACTGGTATCCGATTCTCTTTTCCAAAGTAGATCTTTGCTTCAACTTTTATCTAATTCCTCCTTTAAAAACGCATGGGGTTGTTGTAACAAAAATTCCAACAGCCCCAAAAAATTCCTATTCATAATTAATTAAGAGCGTTCTTTATCTGCTCAACAGCATCCCCTACCGTAACAATTTTTTCCGCCTCATCATTATCAATTTCAATGTCAAACTCTTCCTCAATTCCCATAATAATCTGGAAAACGTCCAGGGAATCTGCTCCCAGGTCGTCTACGAAAGTTGTTTCCATTGTAATCTCATCTTCGCCTGTATTAAGAACCTCTTTTATGATTTTTTTTAATTTTTCAAATTCCATCTTTTACCTCATTTCCGCACGGCTCTTTGTGCATGTCTTCGTTTACCACATTGCTTTTTATTTTTTCATTAATCTGCTGTTCCTGAAAGGCAACGCTTTGAATAATTGAGTTTTTTATTTCTATGCTTTTAGAGCTTCCGTGGGTCTTTATTACAAGACCATTTAAGCCAAGCATAGGCGCTCCTCCATACTGAGAGGAATCAAAGGATTTTAAGGTTTTTTTAAGGGCTGGCTTTACCAACGCCGCTCCTATTTTGCTCCGTGCCGTACTCATAAGACCGCTCTTGATTTTTTTAATCATAGCGGCTCCTACGCCTTCATAGAGCTTCAATATGACATTTCCTACAAAAGCCTCGCACACAATTACATCTGCCTTGCCATACGGAATGTCTCTAGCCTCAATGCTCCCTATAAAATTGATACCGCTGCAATTTTTAAGAAGCGGATAGGTTTCTTTTACCAGCATATTCCCTTTTTCTTCTTCGGCGCCTATATTTACAATAGCTACCCTCGGTTTCTTTACTCCTATGACATGCTCCATATAGACGGACCCCATCTTCGCAAACTGTACCAGATGAGAAGACCTTGCATCTACATTAGCGCCGCAGTCAATTAACAAAGAGGCTCCGTTTAAGGTTGGAATCATTGGAGCTAGCGGCGGTCTTTCAATGCCTTTAATTCTTCCTACAATTAGCTGCCCTCCGGCTAAGACCGCTCCGGTGCTGCCTGCAGAAACAAAAGCATCCGCCTCCCCCTGTTTTACAAGATTCATCGCTACTACAATGGAAGATTTCTTTTTACGACGGATTGCCATAACCGGCGCTTCATCGTTCGTAATGACTTCCTCCGCAGGAATAACCTCAATCTGTCCGGCAGGGTATTCATAATGGGAAAGCTCGTTTTTTACTACGCCTTCCTTCCCTACCAGAAGTACCTTTATTTTCTTACAGTCCTTCACTGCCTCTACCGCGCCCTTAACGATTTCCCTGGGCGCATTGTCGCCGCCCATGGCGTCCACTGCCACTTTAATCCATTCTTCCATTTCTAGCCTCCACATTGTGACTGATATTTTAGGAGCAGCGAATGGCTCAAGCCTTTTATCAGCTTGAAATTGAAAATTCTAGTTTTCAACCTTCCACCCTTTATGCTGTTTTACCTACTTACTTAATATACTAGATAGTATCCTAAAAATCAACTATTAATTTCCTGAGTTTTCCTAAGTCCTTTCGGGTAATGATTTTTCATAATACCATTAGAAAGCTTCCCCCATCCGATACTGTAATTCCCCGCGCAAATTAGATACCAGCCCTTTTCTCCTTCCGCCGAAAAAGCTTCCCCTTTCACATAAGAACGGACTTGCTTCCCATCAGGGGAAAGGCTTATGCTCTGCTTTACCTGCTCCGGCCTTAATGTCAGTGCCAACGCATGGGAAGGCTCAAACCGGTTTTTCTTCATCGTCCCCAAATGAAGCCCCGGCCGAAGCGCTCTTATTTTTCTCAGGCTTGGCAGCTCGAAAGGCGCCAGGTAAAGCTGGTCTCCAAAGCGAATAAGCTTTCCCTCCAGCGGAATACGGAGATATTCTCTTGCAAATTCCAGATATTCTCTGCATTCTTTCTCTGGCGTCCCTTTTTCTAAAGAAAGCTCTTTTCCCTTGTAAAAAGCGGCCTTGGCATCTTTTTCCAATACAGCCGCGTAATGCCCTTCTCCTCTCACCTTATGAGGCCAAAGCCGGATTGTCTTCTCTATATCCTTCCTGGGCTTTTCCATCCACTCAGGCCTGCCATTCGCCATACCATCCGTTTTTTTAGGCTCAATTAGATGAAACTCTGGATGCCTGTCTAAAAAGCGTCCTATCGCTCCCTCATTCTCTAACGGCGCAAAGGTACAGGTAGAATATACCAGCCTTCCTCCGGCCTTTAGCATAGAAACCGCGCAGTCTAAAACCTCATCCTGCCTCGCAGCGCACATCTCTACGTTTTCCAGGCTCCATTCCCCTCTTGCTTCCTGGTTCTTTCGGAACATTCCTTCCCCAGAACAAGGGGCGTCCACTAAAATCCTGTCAAAATATTCGGGAAAAGCACGCTCCAGAGACTGAGGCGTTTCATTTGTAACAATTCCATTTCGTATTCCCATCCGTTCTATATTTTCAGAAAGGATTTTAGCCCTGGCCGGATGAATCTCATTACAAACCAAAATCCCCTTACCTTTCATTTCACAAGCAATCTGTGTGCTCTTGCCTCCTGGCGCTGCGCACAAATCCAAAATCCTCTCTCCAGGCTTAGCCTCCAGACACACTCCAGGCAGCATAGCGCTGGCCTCCTGAATATAATAAACCCCAGCCTCATGGTAAGGATGCCTCCCCGGAAAATCCTCTTCCCCATAATAATACCCATTCTCGCACCAGTCCACCGGCTCCAAAAGAAACACCGTCTCCGCCAAAAACCTCTCTTTGTCCGCCTTCAGCGTATTAACCCGTAAAGCCTTTCTCCCCTTCTGTCCATAAGCAGAAATAAACTCCCCATACTCCTCTCCCAAAAGTCCTTCCATACGCTCTAAAAACTCTCCAGGCAGCATCCCAAAGCTCCTCCTTCCATCGCTCTAAAATTATATTTAACCGAATCTATCCTAGGAGAATTCCCTCCTAACCCGCTTGCCACATTTTACCTGTGCAGAGCATTTATTCCTTGCCAAAGCTTTTCATCCTTGGACTCTCCGCCGCGCATCCCAAGAAAAGCCCTGGCTTTAAATCCCTTTTAGGCTGTGGAAAAGAGACTCATAAATCGTGGGAACCCTTGCTGAACACGATTTTCGCTTTCAGAGGCTCTTTGGAACGATAAGCCGTCCGGGATTCAAAACCAGGGCTTTTCTTGGGAGGCGCGACGAAGAGGACGGGAACAAATGTTTTGATAAGGAATAAATTCACCCTCCTGAAACCAAAAAGAAAGCGGAATTGTCAAAAAAACAATTCCGCCCATTTCCATCAAACTTTCCTGTAAAAAAATGATTTCTGAGGCACATATCCCAGATTTTGAGGCTGTATAATCTGCTCTGTGCTTCCTACAAAAAGGATACCCTCCTTTTTCAAAGAAGCATTAAACTTCCTGTATATATCTTCCTTCGCCTCTTCTGTAAAATAAATCAATACATTACGGCAAATAATCATATCGCAGTTGGTTGGATATGTATCCTTCAAAAGGTTGTGCTGGGAAAAATCAACACACTTTTTAATCTTATCGGATATTTGATAAGTCTTATCGTTAACCTTTGTAAAATGTTCCTTCAAAAACTCTTTTGGAAGACCTTTTAAGCTCTTATCGTTATATAAGCCCATTCTGGCCTTATCCAGAACCTGTTTGTCAATATCCGTAGCCGTAATCTTTATATTGCTTAATGGCATAAACTTAGATAGAAGCATAGCCAGAGAATATGGCTCATCGCCAGTAGAGCAGGCAGCGCTCCATATTTTAAGGCGTTTCCCGAACTTTGTTGTCAGCTGGGGAATAATTTCCTTTTCTAAAACCGCCCACTGTTCAGGATTACGGTAGAATTCTGATACGTTAATCGTCAAATAATTTACAAATTCATCAAAGACATTTTTATCTGTCTTTAACAACTGAGCATAATTATCATATCCTTTTACAGACCGCTTAGCAATCAAAGCATCAATGCGGCGTTTCATCTGCCGTTCTTTATATGCATCTAAATCAATTTTCGTTAAGCTGTATACCTGTTTTTTAAATCCTTCATAATCCATTGCCATAGTTCACTCCTTACTTCTTGGCGGTCTTCGCCGCGTGTCCCTT
>CATKYY010000054.1 GCA_949841225.1 uncultured Acetivibrio sp. | reverse complement strand
ATATTTCAATTTTTTCATCTTTATGACCAGAAATTATTTGTGAGGCATCTTCTGAAAGTTTTTTTACAATGTTGCTCACATCTTCTGTCATTGAAGCAGTCAGTATGATTACTTTGGGGTCGATATATGAACTGTCAATTTTAATTTCGACCTGCATGATAATCACCTCTTTCTTTTTCCTTACAATGTCATTATAAGTAAAGCAGATAATAGTTTCAATGAATTTGCGATAGTTGGTTGATTTCAAAACACAACTGGTCAAAAATCCGTTCTGAGTTCTTAATATGAATAGCGACAGAGAGTTCTCCCTGCCGCCTTTTTAACTTATGCAAAGATAATTTCCTTTTCTACAATTTCCTTTGCACACGCTTGTATGTTATTTATCCGCTGCACCCATTCTAAGGCATTTTCTGCTTTTAACTGCTCCGTGATACCCTGTGCCCGTTTCATCTGCGCTGTAAGTCTTTCCATACGCTCCTGCGCTTGTTTATCTATATCGGCAAGATAAGTGTTCAGCTTGCCGCTTATAAGTAGCGTTGTGTATGTATTTCTGCGATATTCTTTCAGATACCGCAAGTGCCGCTGTCCCCACAAACCGATAGGCTGTTCTTTTTCGGCTGGTAAGATAAGACAAGGAATATAATAATCTCCTTGCAGTTCATACCACAGACCATATTTATTATCGTAAATATACTTGTCCATTGAAAAATCCTCCGTTATAATATATTCGCACATACATCACAGTTCTCCGATTGCCACACTCTGTTATATCTTGTTATGAGATTTTCTTGCATTTGCCCTTATGAGCAATGAGGAAAAGAGTAAACTTGTGTGTTACCGTATAAAGAGATAAGGCGAACACATTGCGATAAATCCTTTGTTTTCAAGGCTTTTGGAGGATTTTATTAAAACACTGTAACCTCTGTTGAGAGGTCATAATTTACTGATATTCAAATTAGAATTTTACGATGACATATGGGGCAGAAAGGAAGATAATTTGATGGGGTTTGGAAAAGGATATTTCATAAAAGTTGTTGAGGATGCAGGAAAATATATTTTTCAGCTTTGGTATGTTGCAAAACAAGAAATGGGTTATTCACGAGCATATAGCACATATAAAGAATGTGAGGAAGGGGTTAAAAAATTCAAAAAGTATCTGATAAATTGTAGGCCTACAGAAGAAAATGGGCTTGTGAAGATAGTAAAGTTGAGTAGCAGGAACTTCATTTACAAATTTTTTGATGAGAATGGGGAGATTTTATATACCAGTAGACATATTGAAGCGAAGGCAAATTGCAAAAAATCAGTACTAAGTACATGTAAGAATTTTGTTAATGCAGATATTAAAGATTTTTCGCGTAAGAGCCAACTATAATTTGAGAGAATATTTTGGGATGTTTATAATGGCTTTTTAATATTTATTAACAAAATGAATGTAGAAAGGAAACCGTTTATTGGGCAGAATTACAAATTCCAGTTTGATCAAGATGGCTACATTAGACTTGAAAAAGTTCTTTGGGTGCAAAAGATAATGATGGCGCCTACGATTAAATTCTGAAACCGATGAGATGCCATGATTTTACGGCAAGTGCTATTCTGTCCTGAAAGAAAAATACTAAATACCCATTGTGGAAGGATGTGGCTTTCTCAACTACCGCCAACCAAAGTCTATCGTCAAATTGGTGTGGGAGGTCGGCTACTCAACTAATGGGCAGTTTCCTACCTGATCTTATTATGCACCGATGCAATACGAACGGCCGCCGCCATTCCGCCATCGCCATAAGACGGACTTTCTATAAACTTATTTGATAAGTCATTGAAACCTTTATCAATTAATTTTGAATGTATCATTTCACGTTCCCAACCATAAAGCCGTGATATAGATATGGCTTCAATGCCCAGAATAGCGTCTGTTATATGTTCTTTGTAAATGTCTATATGCTTTTCAATGAGATAACGCATAAGTTCAAGCCGTTTTTCCATACTTTTTATATTTGAGGAAGACGGAGTTGTTCGATAATTTATTAAAGGTTTATTTACAATTCCAACATAAGTATTTGGAATTGCTTCCAGCATGTTTAAAAAGAAATCCCAATCTTCAAAACCGTTGCGCATGGATTCATCATAGCCGCCGCTCTGCTTCCATGCTTCACGCCGGAAAATATGTGTTGCAGGGCAGCAATTATGTGAAAGAAATTCGATAACATTGCCGCCAGTTGGGCGTACTGTCGCCTCAAGAACGCCAAAGGTATGCAGCCATGAAGAGGCGGCGATCATGGCTGGGGTTTTATCTAATATTTTAGTGACTTCTTCTATAAAAGACGGTTCAAGGTTATCATCTCCATCAAGTACTAATACTAAGGGAGACTGGGTTTTACGGATGCCTGTATTCCTTGCCGCTGATACTCCGCGGTTTGATTGACGAATGATCAATAATGGAATAGGTATCTTATAGTCAGCTTCTATTTCATTTAAAATATGAATGGAAATCTCATCTGTCGTTCCATCATCGACAATAATAATTCTTTTTGGTTTTATTGTTTGGCAACATAAAGAGTGAACCGCCTCATAAATCATAGATTTTTGGTTAAAGCTTGTAATGACCGCTTCAACATCGTTATTTGTATTCATAATATTTTCCTCGCAGTGCGTATTTCTCTAAGGCGCGGGTATGGAAGCCTTTTTACTAAACATAGCTTTCAGATAGGAAAGAATAGCTTTAGCGTCGGTTAAAAAGCTTTCTTCTACTTCAAACCATGGGATTTTGTCTTTGTGTTTCTGATAAAAAAGCGGCGTGCCTTCTGGAAGAGAAAAACCGGGCGGAACAGGAAGAAACGTACTGTTCCGGCGGGTATAGCAATTACAGGCTTTGGCCTTTTCCCGGTAATTTTTTTCTACATATTCGGCAACGCTTTTGTGAATAGCCATATCCTCGAAAGGCAGATAGTAGTAATTTTTATAATCTGGATAAAAATACTTTAATTCTCCTATAAAAGGAAACAGCTCCAAAGCGCCCTGATTTTTTTCCAGAGTAAGTTTTGCCGCAGCCGTTTCTAATGAAAGAGGCCAGGACAGGCAATACGGAAAAGAAAGCTGAAAAGTAAATACAGAGGGAAGCTTTCTTTCGGCGGCGTTGCCGTCGACAGCTTTTTTGTATGTAATCTGGGGAGGGAGCAGCAGGCGGCTGCATAAAAAAAGACCCTCTAAATCTTCTTTGTTGTGAAGGAGCAGAAGGGAAAGGCAGGATGGACAGCCCTCCTGTTTTTTTAATTTTCTATGAATATATTCCACATAAACAGAAATTAGCTGGCCGCCGTCGTACTTATCCTCCCGGCAAAATCCCAGGCTGTTTTCCACCGTTTTTTGCTTTAGATTCGGCAGAGGCAGAAGTTTTTTGTAAGGGGTAAGTTCTTTGTAAATATCCAGGCTTACTATATGGTTAAAGGAAAAGGGCAGCTTGTATTGCCGGCATTTTTTTTGAAGATAGGGAATATCAAAGCCTGTGCCGTTATAATGGAGCAGAACCTTAAAGTTTTCTGAAAAAGTAAAAAAGGCCGTTAGAAGAGCTTTTTCCGAATGATAATCATCTGCAAACCACTGGATGGTACGCCAGGCGGCTTCCTGATAATACAGGCATCCAATCAGGTACAGGCTGCTGACGTCAGCGGAAAAGCCGGTAGTTTCTATATCAAAATAAAGAAGCTGCTCCGGCAGGAAGCCGGCGGGACAGAAGGGGTTTTCTTCCGTTTCAAAAATAGATGTAAAAGTAAGCATGTTTAACCTCGTTCCCAATGTTGAAATCACGATACCATTGATTCGCTTTTATTTTGTAGCTTTGAGTTTATCAAAGGTATTCATTCCTGTCAATATCCGCGGATCTTGAGTTTCCGCATTTACAAAATGAGAAACTCAAAAAATAACAAGGATTTGTCATATTTTGAATTATATGGTAAACTGATAGGATAGTAATGGGAGAAAGGGAGAAAAAGGTATGTGGAGTCTTCAGATTTTTGGGTTTGAATTCTATTTTTTATTTTATAATTTCTTTTTCTATAGTTTTTTCGGCTGGATTTATGAAAGCTGCCTGGTATCTTTCCAGAATAAGACCTGGGTAAACCGGGGATTTTTAAATGGGCCGGTGGTGCCCATTTATGGCGCCGGGGCGACGATTGTGTATATGTGCCTTTTTTGGGCGGCAGATCAGCCGGTATTCATTTTTATTTTGGGTATGCTGGCGGCCACGGTTTTGGAATATGCGACTTCTTATATGATGGAAAAGCTGTTCCATGCAAAATGGTGGGATTATTCTAATTATAAGTATAATTTTCAGGGAAGAATATGTTTACTGGCATCGCTTTTGTGGGGGTTTTTATCTCTTCTTATGACGGATGTGCTGCAGCCTTTTATGAATTCTGTGATAGAAGGGATTCCAAGACAGGCGGGAGAAATTGCGGGATATTTTATTTTTCTTGTATTTGGAACGGATTTTGCAGTTACGGCGGCGTATACCTTGCAGTTGGATAAAAAGCTGGAGGAGCTTGCCAGGTACCGGGAAGAGTTTATGGATTACCTGGAGAAAACCAGGCTTTATGAAACCAGAGAGGAGCTTCGGGAAAGAATGGAAAGCCTCTCTATCCGTAATATGAAAGAAGGGCTCAGGGAAAAAATTGAGGGACAGATAGAGAAACGGGAAGAAATCGAAGGAAGGCTTCATGGATTTTTACAGGCATTTGAACATAGGGCCGGGCTGCAGAGCAAAATTGAGAAACGTTTGCTCCGCGCATTCCCAACAATGAAATCTACCTGGGACGAAAACATAATTACCGAGCTTCGCAGACATAAAAAAATGAAATAACATAACTTTAGAGAACAGGAGGCTGCTTATGGAAAATAAAAAGCCGGAAATGAAAGAAGAGCTTCGGGAAAAAAAGAATGAACTGATTGAGAAAAAAAATAAACTGGTGGAAAAAACCAGCGAGCTGGCTGAAAAGGGAAGCGAATTAAAGGATGAGATGATTGGTACGGTAAAAAGCTATTTAAGCGGATTTTATAAGGTTTTGCTGGTCGGCTTTCTGGTTCTTTTACAGTTTGCGATTATTGCTCTGGCTCCCTTTGTGCTTCGGAATTTAACCGTTTACTTTTATGTAGTGCTGGAGTTTTTAAGCACAATCGTTATTTTAAGCTTAGTAAATGATAACCGCAGTTCTTCCTATAAGCTGGCGTGGGTAAGCATCGCCATGCTTTTGCCGATAGCCGGGCATATTATGTATATGCTTTGGGGGAAGCCAGGCTCTACAAAAAAGATAGAGAGAAAGATTATTGCCCGGATGAAGCCGGGGCTTAAATATCTGGAACAGGATTCCGATATATTAGAAGAATTTGAAGAAAAATACCCAGATAAGGGCAGGATGGTTCAGTATATGGCCAACTGCCAGTTTCCTATGTACAAAAATAACCAGATTTCCTATTATCCTATGGGAGAGGATGTTTTTCAGGCTATTTTCCGGGATTTAGAGCGGGCCGAGCAGTTTATTTTAATTAATTTTTTTATTGTAGCAGAAGGAGCTATTTGGGACAGGCTTCACACTATTTTAAAACGGAAAATAGAAGCCGGGGTTGAGGTAAAGTTTTTATATGATGATTTTGGAGCCGTTTTGCGAACGGATAAGGATTTTAAGCAGAACCTGGAAAAAGAGGGCTTTGAGGTAAGGGTATTTAACCCCATTCACCGTTATACAGAAAAGCTGTATATGAATTACCGGAGCCATCAAAAAATTATGGTAATCGACGGAAATATAGGATATACCGGCGGATTTAATCTAGCGGATGAGTATGCCAATATTGTAGAGCGGTTTGGCGTTTGGAAGGATAACGGTATCCGGCTAGAAGGAGACGGCGTCTGGGGGCTTACAGTGACGTTTTTGCAAATGTGGGACGTTTGCAGCCAGGGAGAGGCTTCTGATTATAAAAAGTATACTCCTACAAAAAAATTTCCGGCTTCCCAGGTTTATACGCATGTTATTTCCGACGGGCCGGCAAATAACCCGGACAATCCGATTGAGAGCGTTTACAGGCAAATGATAGGAACCGCCCGGAAATATTTATATATTACAACGCCGTATCTGATTATTGAGGATCATATGAAGGATGCGTTGATAGAGGCGGTGAAATGCGGCGTAGATGTAAGGATTATTACCCCGAATATCCCAGATAAGAAAAACGTAAAAATGCTGACAAATTATAATTATGGGCCGCTTTTGAAAAATGGCGTGCGGATTTTTGAATATACGCCCGGCTTTATCCATGCTAAAACGATTATTAATGAGGATTGCGGTATTGTAGGCACCATTAATATGGATTATAGAAGCTTTTACCTGCATTATGAGAACGGCGTATGGATGGCGGAGGAACAGATTATAAGTACAATTAAAAGGGATCTTTTAGATACGATGGCCGTTAGCCATGAGTGGAGCTATGAGGATTGGAGAAACCGTCCTCTCTGGTGGAAAATTTATCAGCCGGTACTGAATTTATTTAGTACTTTGATGTAAAAAAGAAGCTCCAGCATTTTGCAAATTTTATATCTGGCGGCCCAGCGCATTTATATTGCTCTCACACACCAGGTAAAGTACAAATCTTCTGTTTTGCCTGCCATATTCGGACATAAATATCCGCCTCTGGCAGGCAAAACAGCAAATTTGTGCTTTTAATGGTGCATATCGATGCAATATAAATGCGCTGGGCCGCCAGATACAAAATTTACAAAATGCCGGGGCCTGGAGAATGTTTCGCGGGTATTTAGACTTGAAAGGATGAAAGGAACATGATAGCATATATAAAAGGCGAGCTGGCGGCAGTTTACCCAGGAGGTATTGTTGTGGAACAGGGAGGCATCGGGTATGAAATCGGGGTGCCTTTTTCTGTGATGGACGGGCTTCCGGCTTTGGGAGAATCGGTTAAAATTTACACTTATCTTTATGTCAGAGAGGATATTTTAAAGCTGTATGGTTTTCTGACGCGGGATGATTTGGAGATTTTTAAGCTTTTGATTACTGTAAGCGGTATTGGGCCTAAGGGCGCTTTGGGCATTTTGGCCGCCATGACGCCGGATGATTTACGATTTGCAATTTTGGCGGGGGATACGAAAACCATTGCAAAGGCGCCTGGGATTGGAAAGAAAACAGCGGGAAAGCTGATTTTGGAATTAAAGGACAAGCTAAGCCTTTCCGAAGCCTTTGAAGGACAGCTTGGCAGCAGTAAGGATAAGGCTTCCAGTAAGGAGGAGACTTCTGGTATAAGAAAAGATGCAGTGGAGGCTTTAGTAGCATTAGGATATACAAGCGCGGATGCCCTGAGAGCAGTGGGGCAGGCGGAGCTTACAGAAGGGATGTCTGTAGAGGAGCTTTTAAAGAAGAGCCTGAAGCATATTTCTTCTTTTTAGTAAAAAAGCAATGAATAGAGCAGGAGATATACAACATGGGAAACCGGATTATTACAACGGAATTGATGGACGAGGATTATAAAATAGAAAACAGCCTCCGGCCTAAGCTATTGTGCGATTATATTGGCCAGTCCAAGGCAAAGGAAAACCTGAAGATCTATATTGAGGCGGCAAGGCAGAGAGGGGAGGCTCTGGACCATGTGCTTCTTTACGGACCTCCGGGGCTTGGAAAAACGACTCTGGCCGGGATAATTGCAAATGAAATGGAGGTTAATTTAAAAATTACTTCTGGGCCGGCGATTGAAAAGCCGGGGGAGATGGCCGCTATTTTAAACAACCTGCAGGAAAAGGATTTGCTTTTTGTGGATGAAATTCACCGTCTGAACCGCCAGGTAGAAGAGGTTTTATATCCGGCGATGGAAGATTTTTCTATTGATATTGTAATTGGAAAGGGCGCGGGAGCCAGGTCCATCCGGCTGGATTTGCCAAAATTTACCCTGGTTGGAGCAACGACCCGGGCAGGTATGCTGACGGCGCCCCTTCGGGACCGTTTTGGCGTAGTTCACCGTTTGGAATTTTATACGCCGAAGGAGCTGACCCAGATTATTATGCGCTCCGCTCAGGTTTTGAAGGTGAAGATTGACAAGGAAGGAGCTATGGAGCTGGCGCGCCGCTCCAGGGGGACGCCAAGGCTTGCCAACCGGCTTTTAAAGCGGGTGAGGGACTTTGCCCAGGTAAAATACGACGGACATATTACAAAAGAAGTAGCGGATTTTGCCCTGGACCTTTTGGAAGTAGATAAGCTGGGATTAGATAATATAGACCGGGAAATCCTGGTGACTATGATAGAAAAATTTACAGGGGGCCCGGTGGGGCTGGATACGCTGGCGGCGGCGATTGGAGAGGATTCCGGGACGATTGAGGATGTCTATGAGCCGTATTTGATTCAGAACGGGCTTTTGCAGCGAACGCCAAGGGGACGTATGGTGACAGAGCTGGCCTATAAGCATTTTGGCCTATAATGCGAGGGGAGACGGATTCTTATGAGAAAAATGAATGATATTGAGGTTATCATTAATAACAAGAAATATACGTTAAGCGGCTATGAAAGCGAAAGCTATTTAAAATCGGTTACAGCTTACATCAATGGAAAGCTGGACGAGTTCCGGGCAAAGGATGCGTTTAACCGTTTGGATGCGGAGATGAAGTCGGTGCTTTTGGAATTAAATATTGCCGACGACTATTTTAAGGCGAAGAGCCATGTGGAAGAGCTGACAGAGGAAAATAAGAAGAAAAGCGATGAGCTTTTTGATATAAAACATGAATTGATTTCGTTACAGTCCAGGCTGGAGGCGGCTCAAAGGGAGCTGCAGGCCCTGAAATTCGAGCAGTTGGAAAATCAGAAAAAAATTGTGCGGCTGGAAACAGAAATTAAAGAAAGAGGGCTGAAAGGTCCGAAAAACAATAAAAACCGAAACGATGGAAAAGAGTTATGAGGAAAGTGGAAATATTAGCTCCGGCAGGCTCCTGGCAAAGCATGGAGGCGGCTGTAAATGCAGGCTGCGACGCTGTTTATATTGGAGGAAGCCGGTTTGGGGCTAGGGCGTTCGCCAGCAATTTAACAGAAGAGGATTTAAAAAGAGCCGTTGATTTTATGCATGTAAGGGAAAAAAAGCTTTATCTTACAGTAAATACCTTATTAAAGGAAGAGGAGCTTAAGGAGGAGCTGTACGCCTACCTCCTTCCTTTTTATGAGCAGGGGCTGGATGCGGTTATTGTACAGGATATGGGGGTATTATCCTTTATTCACCGAAATTTTCCAAAGCTTCCTGTCCATGCCAGCACGCAGATGTCTTTGACCGGCGGCCGGGGAGCGGAGGGGCTAAAAAAATTTGGCGTTACCCGCTTTGTGCCTGCCAGAGAGCTTTCTTTGAGAGAGCTAAAGGAGATACGCAGGGAAACCAGCCTGGAAATAGAAACCTTTGTTCATGGAGCTTTGTGCTATTGTTATTCGGGACAGTGCCTTTTAAGCAGCATGCTTGGCGGCAGGAGCGGTAACCGGGGCAGATGCGCTCAGCCGTGCCGCCTGCCGTATCGTTTGGAAGATGGAAAGAGCGGCTGTTTTTTAAGTCCAAGGGATATATGTACGCTGGAGATTTTACCTGAACTGATTGAGGCGGGAATTGATTCCTTTAAGATTGAAGGCCGGATGAAACGGCCGGAATATGCGGCCTTCACTTCGTATTTGTATGGGAAATATGTAGATTTGTACGAAAAGCTTGGAAGAACGGGCTATGAAAATTATCAAAAAAAGCATAAACAGGAATTTATAGAGGATAAAACAGCCCTGATGGACCTGTATAACCGGGGGAGCTTTAGCCGCGGCTATTATACGCAGGCTCATGGAAAAGCCATGATGTCTATGCAGCGGCCGAATCACAACGGCGTGCTGGTTGGAAGAGTGCGGCAGGCAGGAAAAAAAAGGGCCTCTATCCGTTTGGAGGAGGCAGTAAACAGCCAGGACGTCCTGGAGTTTCGCGGAAGCAGCGGACAGTCCGTTTATGAATATACCTTAAAGGAAGGAGCAGACGCCGGGAAGGAGATTTCCTCCAATATTTTACCGGGCAGTAAAATTTATCCGGGTATGGAGGTATACCGTACGAAAAATCAAAAGCTCCTTATGAAAATTAAAGAACAGTTTTTGGGAGAGGGGAGGCCCGTGGAGATTTCCGGCCTTTTAGAGGCGGCGCCGGGAAAACCGGTAAGCCTTACCCTGACTTATCAAAGGGAACATGGGGAAAAAATAACAGCCCGGGCAGAGGGCGAACTGGTACAGGCGGCGAAAAATCAACCGACGGCAGAGGAAAAAATAAAAAAGGCGGTTATGCAGCTTCAGGGCTCCGGTTTTGTTTTAGTGGATTTTCAAACCAGGATTCAAGGCGAAGTATTTCTTCCCGTAGGACCCCTAAAGGAGCTTCGCCGGGAATGCCTGTCAAGGCTTTCAGAGGCCTTGCACGCTCCGTACCGGAGAAAGGCTCCAGCCTTATCAACGCTGGGGAAGGCTGGAAAGGAAAAAGAGGCTTGCTTGGGAAATTATGCGCTGGATGCCTTGGTGATGACAAAAGAGCAGGCGGAAGCAGCGTTAGCCTTTTCGCTTGGCCGGGTGTATCTTTCTTTCCCTTTGTTTTTGGAATGCTGCAAAGAGGGCATGGATTTTGGAGGGAAAGAGGTTGTTTTTACGCTTCCTTATGTGCTTCGTGAAAAAAACCGGAAGAGAATGTTAAGAGAGACCTTGGAGCTGCCAAAGGCTTATGGGCAGGCTCCTGCTTTTTTAGTACGGAATCTGGAAGAGCTTTTTTTACTTTCTAAGGAAGGAAAATGCATTCTGGATACGAATTTACATGTATTAAATAAAGAGGCCAGGGCTGCCTATCAAAATCTTGGGGCAAAAGAGTTGACAGCCTCCTTAGAGCTTACAAAGGAAGAACTGGGAATGGCGGGCTGCCAGGGAGAAACTCTTTTGGCGTACGGCCATACGCCTCTTATGATTACGGCGCAGTGTATGGCGGATAATGTGTATGGAAACTGTAAAAAGGGCAGGTTTTTGCAGTTTTTTGGGCAGAAAGGAAAATCCTTTTTTTCTTATAGCAGCTGCCCGGATTGCTATAATATTGTCTATGACGGCGCGCCGTTGAGCCTGCTGGAGGAGAAAGAAGCAATCGAAAGGCTCTTGCCGGGAAGACTGCGGCTGGATTTTACAATAGAGGGAAAAAAAGAAACAAAAGAAATATTGAAGGCTTTTTTTGAGGTATTTCGTTATAATAAAAAGGGAAATACTTTAGGGAAGAATACAACGAAGGGGCATTTTTACAAGGGGATTGAATAATCCTGGCGGCCCATAGCGTTGTTTATGCATAAAAAGCGTTGCAGAAATGGGGATGAATGTGGAAAATCTGATTATTCAGCTTTCAAAATATATTATAATTATATTATTTTCAATCTATACGCTTTATTGTTTTACTGTATTCCGGGGAACTAATAAAGAAAGACAGGGAAGGATTTATCGAAAGCAGCAGGCTATTTTATACCTGATCCATTTGATTTGCCATCTCCTTTTATTTTTAAATACTCACGACTGGCAGATTTTTGTATGTTATGGGCTGGAAACGGTATTTTTTCTTACAACTTCTTTTATCTACCGGTTTGTGTACCGGAATTTATCGCGGCTGGTATTGAACAACATGCAGATGTTGCTTTGCATCAGCTTTATTATGCTGGCCCGGCTGGATGTGACGCTGGCGAAAAAGCAGCTTTTTATGGCGGCGGCCGGTTTATTTGCCTGTCTGATTGTGCCTTTTGCTATTGAAAAATTTCGATATATCGACCGCTTAGGCTGGTTTTATGCTATTTTAGGTCTTATTTGCCTTTTGTCTGTTTTCATTCCGGGCGTAGGCGTAGAAAAATACGGGGCGGTTAACTGGATACGGCTTGGCTCTGTAACCTTGCAGCCTTCGGAGTTTGTAAAGATTATATTTGTATTTTTCGTAGCGGCCTTGCTGACGCGGAGCACAGAGTTTAGAGAGGTTGTGAAAATTACGGCGCTGGCTGCGGTCTATGTGCTGATTTTGGTTTTGGAAAGAGATTTGGGCGGCGCCTTAATCTATTTTATCACTTATATGTGTATTTTGTACGCGGCCACCAGCCAGCCCTGGTATATGGCGGCGGGCTTTGGAGGTTTTTGCGGGGCGGCGGCGGTGGCTTACCGGCTGTTTTCCCATGTGCGGGTAAGGGTGCAGGCCTTTTTAGACCCATGGAGCGATATTGACAGAGGAGGCTATCAGGTGGCTAATTCCTTGTTTGCAATCGGGACTGGCGGCTGGTTTGGCATGGGACTTGGGAAGGGGCTTCCAGAGAGTATTCCGGTGCGGGAAAGCGATTTTATTTTTTCTGTTATTTCTGAGGAAATGGGAGGTATTTTTGCAGTTTGCATTATACTGGTCTGCTTAAGCTGCTTTATTATGTTTGTTAATATAGCTATGAAAATGAAGCGGAGCTTTTATAAGCTGACGGCCCTGGGGCTTTCGGTGATTTATATTTTTCAGGTATTTCTGACCATCGGAGGGGCTGTAAAATTTATTCCTTCTACAGGCGTTACCCTTCCATTGGTCAGTTATGGCGGAAGCTCTGTATTAAGTACGATTTTATTGTTCAGTATTATTCAGGGGATGTATGTGCTGAACCAGGATGAGGTAAGACGGGATGAAGAAAAGAGACGATAATGCCAATCGTGAAATAGCTTTGGTATCCTACCTGTTTGCAGGGCTGTTTGCGGCCCTGATTGGTTATTTTGTTTATTTTATGGTAGTGGACAGTCAGAATGTAATTAATAATTCATATAATAAAAGGCAGGACCTTTTAGCCCAGCGGGTGGTGCGGGGAGAAATCCAGGCGGCCGACGGTACGGTGCTGGCGCGGACAAAGACAGATAAAAATGGAAAGGAATACCGGGACTATCCTTATCACGCTGTTTTCTGCCATGCGGTGGGACAGGCAGATAAAGGAAAAACCGGAGTGGAGCTTTCCCAGAATATCCGGCTTTTAACCTCCCATGAAAATCCGCTGGCGGCTTTTTTTAATGAGCTGCAGGGAGAAAAAAACCTGGGAGATAATGTAGTTACAACTTTGAATGTTTCCTTGCAGGAAGCGGCTTATCATGCTTTAGAAGGCCGTAAAGGAGCAATCGTAGCTATGGAGACTTCTACAGGAAAGATTCTGGCCATGGTTTCTAAGCCGGATTATGATCCGAATACGGTTTCGGAAAACTGGGATAGGCTGGTGGAGGATTCGGAGAATAACTCCGCCCTTTTGAACCGCGCCTCTC